>JAGLBK010000004.1 GCA_018260275.1 Deinococcus sp. | reverse complement strand
TTCCCAGGTGCCATCTTCCTCAAAACGTCGGAAGTAAGCGTAAACGGTCTGCCACGCTGGGAAGTCGTGTGGGAGGCTTCGCCAGGCGATGCCTCCTTGGAGGACGTACATGATGGCGCACAGAATCTCGTACAGGTCTACACTTCTGGGTCTTCCTCCAGGCTTTGCTTTGGGAAGAAGCGGCTCAATACGCTTAAACTGCTTGTGGGTCAGGTTGGTTGGGTAAGCTTTGCGTTTCACACCTCAAAGCATCCCACCACCCTGACCCTTTATAAACACGCTCAAAGAGAGCTGAGGGAAGACTTAATCTTCCCCCAGGCTTCCTTGCCGCGCGGCAGGTCTTCAGTAGGTGCTTGTCGTCGTGGGCACCAGTCCCCGGGTGCCGGGGCCGATCGGTAGGCTGTAAATCAGGGTGACGGCCTGCCAGCGGCCCAGGTCCTGCACTCTGGGCGGGGTATACGTGGGCTGCTGGGTGGGCTGTGCAGTGGTGGTTTTCATCATGTCATTGACTCCGGAAAATTACGTGGGTTTGCAACAGGAAGCTCAGAGAGCAGGGGAAAATCAGGGGGTGGGGGCCAGGGCCACGCCGCGCAGGGCGGTGTTGGTCTTGGCAGTGGTCAGCACGGTGGGCGTGGCGCTGAAGGTGCCCAGGTAGCCGCTGGCGTCGGTCAGCTTGACCAGCTGGGTGCCCGTCGCGCTGGTGGCGAACAGGGTCACGCTGCCCCCCTGCTGCACCCCGGTCAGACCCACGTACTTGCCACTGGCTGCACCGGAGGCAACCCAGCTGCCGTTCTGGAGGCTGAACTTCTGCAGCCCGTTGGCCGCTGTGCCGTCGGCGACATACAGCGTGTCGACGCCGGGCGTGCCGTCCAGGTCGGCAAAGTAGTAGCCGTAGCTGTCGGCGGTCAGGGTATCGCTCAGGCCGGGCAGGCGGGTGGCGGTCTGACCGGGGGTGGTGGGCAGACCGCTGCCGATGCTCATGACACCCTTGGTGCCGGTGCCCGAACCGCTGGAAGCGTAGAGCTGGCCCCCGTAGATGTTGAGCTGGCGCAGGTTGGCCGGAGTCGCTATGATGTTGGTCGAGGTAGTGGCCCCCAGCGGCGCGTAGTTGACGCCGCCTGCCCCGCCCGCGATGTAGAAGCTGCTGCCGTCGGCGCTGGCGACACTGCGGGGGTTGTTGCCGCTTACGGCGTCGGTCAGCGAGGTGGTGGTGTCCACGTTACCCGCCGCGTCGATGCGCCCGATGGTGCGCGGTACGGCGCTGGACTTGGTCCCCGACAGACTGGCGCTGTAGGGCGGCGTGGTGCCGTAGCCGGTCAGGAGCAGATAGTGACCGTCTGCCGAGCGCGAGAGCAGGCCCTCACTGGCCGCCGTACCGCTGGCAATGAGGGGTTTGTTGCTGGCGGCAGTAGGCAGAGCCACGGTACCCACCAGGGTTCCGTCATTGCCGTTGTAGGTATCCACGAAGACGGCGTTCCCGGTGTTGGTGAGCGCTGTGCTGCCGTCGCCCACGCGGTACACAGACACGTTGGGCAGGCTGGTAACCGGGCCGCTGGGGGCGTTGACCGTCGCGGTGGTCGTGGCGCTGACCGGTGTGCCGCTGCCAGGAGTCACGGTAGCGGTGATGATCGCGCTGCCCGTGGCGACGGCACTGGCCTGCCCCGCACTGGTGATGCTCAGCACGCTGGGGTCGCTGCTGCTCCAGCTGACGGAGGTCGTGCAGTTGCTGGGCGTGGTGGTATAGCTGGTCGTGAAGTTCTGGGTGCCGCCGACGGTCAGCGTGGGACTGTTGGGCGTGATGGTCAGGCCATTCACGGTGCAGCTCTGGGCGGGCATGGCCCCGACGGTCACATTCTCGGCGCGGAACTTCTGCCAGTCCTGGGCGGGGCCTACCAGATCCTTGGCCCCGGTGCCGTCGCCGTAGAACACGCTGTCGCCGTTGTCGGTCAGCAGTTGCAGGGTCTGCCCGGTCAGCGCGTCGCTGTCGGGGTTACCGGCGGGCAGGTTCACGATGCTTTCCAGGCTGCCGTCCATGCTGATGGCGAGACTCTGGAGGTCGTTACGAAGGTGGGGCGCGTCGCCCACATTGCCCGACCACGAGTACAGCGCGAAGTTGCTGCCGCCGGTAGCAGGCCCGGCCAGAATCAGGCAACCCTGGTCGTTACACTTGAGTTCGCGGATGGCCCGCCCGCCCAGGTCGAGCTGAATCGGCGCGGCGAAGGTGGCGCTGCTGGCCGCGCCCGTCACCAGGTCGGCAAAGTTGGTCACCGGCACAATCAGCGCCAGATTGCGGCTGCTGGTGGTCTCCAGTGGGGCGCGGAAGCCGATGTACGCAGTGCTGGTGCCCGGTTTGAAGGCCAGCCCTTCGATGTTGTAGCCCACCCCGCCGTCGGTTTCGGGAATCACGCCCGAGGCGGCGCTGGCGTTCAGCCCCAGCACGTTGCCGTTGGCCGCGTCCCAGGCCAGCAGGTCTTCCTTGAGCTTACCGTAGTACCCCACATAGCTCAGGGTGGTGGCCGCGCCGCTGCCGCTCACGTCGGTGGCGAACACGCGGTCACGGTTGGTGCGGGTCGCGCCCTTCTTGCTGTTGCTCTCGGACCCCATCCAGAAAATCCGGTTGCCCAGGCGAGCACTGGCTTCCAGGTCGATTTCCGGGTTGGCAGTGTCGGTCAGATTGAGGTTGGAAGTGAAGTCGAACTTCGCCAGCGGCGCACTGGAGGTCGTGGTGGGGTACAGGTTGAGGGTGTTGAACTCGTCGTCGGCGACCAGCATGTAGCCGCCGCCCAAGTCCTGAGCGCTGGAGGCGTTGCTCGCGCCGCTGAAAAAGCGCGTGCTGGCTGTAGCTCCCGCCGCCTGACTGGCCGCGTATTTGATGGTGTAGCTGGCGCTGGCGCGGGTGCCGTCGGCCACTGTGACAGTGATGTCGGCGTAGCCCACCTTCTGAGGGGCAATCTTGAGGGTGCGGTTCGCGCCGCTGCCGCTGAGGCTCACCGTCGCCATACTGAGGTCGCTGCTGGTCGCGGTGACACTCAGGCCCGCCGCGTCGGCGTCGCTGGCGGCCACCGTGAACTTCAGGCCCTGCACCGAGGCCGGGTCGGTAGGGTCGCCGATGGTGCCAGTGACGTAGGCGGGGCCGCTGGCAGGCAGATTGACATTGGGGTTGGCTCCGGCCTGCGGGGCAATCGCCACGGGTACGTTTACGCTGCTCACAGCCGTAAAGACTACGGTATAGAAGAACGGGTCGGCGGTGCCGGACACGGCGGGCATCTGGGTGGCAAAGGTCACGTCGGTGCTGGCTCCGGGGGCCAGGGTACCGCCCGTCTGCCAGCCGCTCCCCGAGAGGCCGCCCGTGCCCAGCACCAGACCCGTGGGCAGGTTGACGCCCAGGCCGCTGGTGTCAATCGGCACATACGGCGTGGCTGTGCTGTCCACCGCGCCACTGGCGTCACGCGCCTGACCGGGGACTAACGCGGCGGCCTGGTCGGAGGCGTCCGAACCGTCGAAGTGCTTGACATCCTTGAAATAGGTCGCGCCCACGGTGGGGGCCGTGCTGGGCGTGACGGCTGGGGCGGCGTCAGTGTCCAGCGGCACGAAGCCCAGGTTGCTGATGGCCTGGGCCGAGTTGTTGGTGACGTGGTAGGTCACGCGCACGTACCACTGCCCGTTCATGTTGAGCGTGCCCGACGACACGTAGCTGAACGCCAGCGGCGCGTCGGTCATGCGGGTGGCCTGGGCGCTGAGCTGACCCGCCGTCACGACTGAAGAAGAAACCAGTTTGCCCTGGCCGTCGCGCTTGAACTGGAGTTCGTAGGTGCGGCCCGCCGTGAGCACGGGCCTGGCAGGCTGGGCCGTGGTGCCGGGCGTGGTCGGTGTAGTTGCAGGCGGTGTGGTGACTGTAGGCGCGGGGGTGGCACTCTGCTGGGCACACCCGGCCATCAGCAGGGCCGTCAGTAACGTGCAGGTGATCGGGGTCGTTTTCAGGCGGTGAGTCATTTTCGGCCTTCCTTGGTCAAGTGGCTGAACTGGCGTTGGGCCAGCCAGAGTCTTACTTTTCTCTTACCAAGGAATGAAATTAAGCCGTAGATGTCAGGTCAAAGTCTTCTCTCACCAGCCACCGGCAATGGTGCCCTTACTCGTACCCTCTTGCCGTGTCCGGGATATCCTGCGGCTGACACAGGTTGAATATATTGGTGGGATGCCCACTCAGGACAGCCGTCAAACCCTCGCGCGTGTATTGACCTCCCCCGGCACCCTTCAGCCCGCCGACCTGAGTGCTGTTCTGGGGGCCGGACTGGGCGGGGCTGTCCGTGCCCGGTTGCCCGAAGACCACCTGCTGCGGGGGCCACTGCGCCAGCAGACGCTGGACCTGTCGCTGCGCCACGCGCATATTCGCGCCGAGTTGCGCCCGCTTCTGGCCGCGTGGGCCGCCGAGGGCATCGAAGCGCTGCTGTTCAAGGGCTTTGCCCTCGCCGAATTCGAGTACGCCACGCCCGGAGAGCGTTTTTATGGTGACGTGGACCTCCTTTTGCCCGGAGACCTGGCAACCGTCACGCGGGCCGCGCACATCGCTCTGGCGTACGGCTGGCGCAGCGACGGCCAGCACGCCGACCCGGAGTTGTGGAGCCACGAGACCATGCACCTGTACAGCCCGGACAGGAACGTGCGCCTGGACGTTCACCGCTGGGTCATCGCAGAAACTACCGGCGCGGGAGCCGCACGCCTGCAGGCCCTGACGGACGGTTTCCGGGGCCGGGCGCGGCGCTGCGACTGGCAGGGAGTGCCCGTGTGGCTCCCCGATCTCCGCGACGCTGCCGTGCTGAATATTGCCCTGGCCCGCAGCTGGGGCGGCGACACGGGCGGCGTGAAGCCCGCCGATTACCTTGATCTGCACCTGCTCGGGCGTAACCATGCCCTGAGTGCCGAAACTCTGCACCAGCACGCTGACCAGCTGGGGGGCGCGGCCACCTGGGCGGCCTTCACGGAAATCTGCGACCCGGCCCGGCAGCGGCTGGTGCTGGATACGCAACAGACTTTGCCCGTTATTCACGCGGCCCTGGCGGCAGACGGCCTGAATGCGCGATGGGGACGCTGGCGGGGACGCGCCCTGCTGCTGAGGCGGGTTCTTCGCCATCTGCCGGGGGCACTGCTGGACGTCGCTGCGGCCTGGTGGGCGCTTCGCCGCAGCGGCGATCCGCGCAGACATCTGGCCCGCTGGACTCCACCGACCCCGCCGCACCGCCTCGACGCGCGGTCAGTCGATGACCGCGTCGTGGCGGTCTCGTGGTGGACCCGGCTCTTTTATCCCAGGCAGAGCCGTCTGGGCGTCTGTGTGCCACGGGCCTACGCCACCTACCGCTCCCTGCGCCGCGCCGGACATCCCGCTGTCTTTGTCAGTGGGGTGGCGCGGGCAGGCGGCGGCATTACCGGCCACGCCTGGGTCGAGGACGATCAGGGCAGTCTGGAAAAGTACAACGAACCTGAAAACCGGCAGCGCTTCAAGGTGGTCTTCACCTTTCCCCCAAGCGCCTGATCAGAACTCCAGAAGCTCCTGAACGGCGTCCAGCACGTTATGGCGGGTCACAGTCTGCGCCCGCAACAGCGGTAACAGGCGGCCCACACCGTGCTGCACCGCGTCGCGGGCCGGGCGGGTCAGGGGATAGCCCGTGGTTTCCCACAGCAGCCTGACCCGCCCGGCACTGTCCATCACGCTGCCGTCACTGAGGGCCAGAACCTCTAACAGCTGGGCCGCCCCTGCATCCGGCGTCAACGGCAGGAGCAGCTTTCCCTTGATATCGCGCTGCGCCAGCGCCTGATCACGCAGCTGCGGCGCAAAGGTGTCCACGCTGTCGTCGAAGGCACGCAGCCAGCGGTCCAGGCCCCGCACCTCGCCACTCGCGGCGTGCCAGAAGGCGCGGTCCTCGCAGATGACCCTGAAGCCCAGCCCCAGCAGCCGCAGGGTCGCCGTACTCTTGCCTGCGCCGCTGACGCCGGTAATAGCTACAGCCTTCCCTCCACGCGCGACCACGGCGGCATGCAGGGGCAGCCAGCCCCCGGCCCGCTGAACCTCGGTCAGCGCGAGCGACCAGGCCACCGCTGAGGCCCCACCTTTGCCCACCAGCAGCCGCGAACTGTGCTGGCCCACCTCGGTATACAGGTCGTCGAGCCAGAGTCGCGACTCGTTCCAGGCCGCCTCTACGGGCAAGTCCATCAGGGTCAGTGCCGCGTGAGAGGCCCCGACAGGCTGGGGCGGGACGCCTTCGCGCAGCTCGATACGGCGGCTGTCCGGGTGTGGCTGTACCGCCGCCTGTGCTGAAGGCGCTAACGGCTCTGAACCTTCGGCGGGCAGCACCGGATTTTCCCACAGCGCACGCAGTTCACTGTCCTGCGCTGGCGTCAGTTCGCTCTGAACCTGCGCGTCGAGGCTGCTCCAGCGGTTCAAACGCAGTTCACCAGATCGCGGGTCCTGAGCTGCTCCAGCACAGCCTCGGCGTCATCCCGCGCCTGTGAAGGCGTCAGGCCATAAGTCTGCTCCAAGCTGTGACTCAGGCTGTCCAGCGTGGCCGGGAGCTGCTGCCAGAGGAGTTTTCCGGTGGCATTGAGGCTGAACATCTCACTGCGCTCGGGGTGCATCAGCACCAGTTCGTCGCCCAGGTCGGTGATGAGAACGGCGGAGTTGGCTTGCCACATACCCGCAAGGCTATCAGGCCCGTAAAGCTCAGGACTGACACGTCATTTATTTGTCCTCTGAAGATGGAAAATAGTTTTCCCGCACTGAGACGGCTTCGCCACCTACCCCAGGCAGTTCTCACGAGGCCCCCGCAAGGAGAGAGGAGCTAAAAACAGCGTACTGGACGCCATCTGATTTTATTTCGCTTAGATCCTGAGCTATCAGGCACAGGGAGACGGGCACGGGCCAACCTTCATGAATTTCACTCCGCTTAGCTCTGACAAAACTCTGACTTAAGGCTGACATGAAACTCTTATGTTCAGGGCCGTCTTCGACTACTTTTTCCTGTCACCCCTCACCTGATTCACAAGGAGTTCTCATGAAGATGACCGCTGAACGTCCCCAGGCTGCCCAGCCTACCCTGACCACCACCCCCGCCTATCAGGCCCCCCGCGTGAACGACCTGGGCCAGTGGCAGGCTGTGACGCTGATCTACTCCGTGCCCGTCAATCCGGGAGGAATGTTCAATCCGAGTGGAAAACCCAATGGCTACTAAGCGCTTTTCCCTGCTTGCCCTGATGGGTACGCTGCTACTAGGGGCCTGCGGACAGCAGACCGCGACGACCACTGCCGCCCAGCCCGTCACCGCTCCTGCTGCGACCCAGGCGGCGGGCCACGGTCTGTACGAGGTGCATATCAGCACCGTGAACGGCCAGCCCAACGCCAGCGTAACCCGCGCAGGCGGCGGCCAGCTCCGTGCCCAGGAACTCGGCGGCCTGAGCTTTAGTGCCTCTGCCGCGGCGACCACCACCGACGCGACCAGCAAGCATTACGCGGTAGCCATTACCGTGACCAACAACAGCGGCAAGGACATCAACCAGCCGCTGTACGTGCCGGTGGCTGTCAGCGGGTACACCCAGAACAACACCTACTTCAGCAGCGCCCAGGACAGCAGCGGGGCAGCGACCGACCCCACCGGCGTGACCCTGGAGCAGGCCGACGCAAACACCCCCCTGGTCAACACCAACGTGTCCAGCAGTCTGATCAGCGCCCCCGGCGCCGTCACGGCGGTCAGCCCCCAGGCGTGGCAGGCCCCGACCCTGCCCAGCGGCGGCAGCCAGACCGTGACCTTCGGCTTCAGCATTCCGCTGAGCAACGCCACCAACAGCTTTAATGCGGTGTTCAGCGTGTTTGCCACGCCCAAGGTTAATCATCTGGTGGTAAGTCAGGTGTTCGGCGGTGGCGGGAATACCGGCGCACCCTACGCCAATGACTTTATCGAGATTTTCAACCCGACCAACGGGGATTACGATCTGTCCACCTACGCCGTCCAGGGGTTTACCTCCGCTGGCAACAGCAACGGGAAACTGACCCTGAGTGGAACGCTGAAGCCTGGGCAGTATTACCTCGTTTCGGCCAACTCTAACGCGGCGATTGGGGCTGCTTTGCCCACACCAGATGCGGACGCCAGCAAAATCATCTCGCTGTCCAATTCGAATGCCGCTGTAAGTCTGCTCAACGGGACGACTGCCATAGATACCGTCGGTTACGGCACGGCCAACAAATTCGAAACCAAGGCAGTCAAGGCCCTGAGCAACACCACCGCCGCCCTGCGTAACTCTGGCGGCTGCACCGACACCGACAACAACAGCACCGACTTCACCGTTGGCGCACCTGCTCCGCGCAACAGCGCCACCACCACCAACCTCTGTCAGTGATTCTGTTTCTCTAACCCCGATGGCCGCGCTTCCCTGACCGGGGAGTGCGGTTGTCTGAGCTAAACCCCACTACATCTTCTGGAGACCCCATGAATATCAAATCCACCCGTTTTGCCCTGCTGCTGGCTGGCGCTCTGGCCCTCGGCTCCTGCGGCCAGCAAAAGACTCCTGCCACCACTACGTCCACTCCTGCCCCTAAGCCCGCGCCGGTCGCGACCAACCCGGCCAAGAGCCTGGGCCTGTTCGAGCTGAACATCAACGGTGTGGGCAGCCAGCAGGTGCAGGCTTCGGTCAGCCGCCCCGGCCTCAGCGCCCAGGCTGCCGAAGTCCAGGGCCTCAACTTTGCGCTGCTGAGCAACAGCACCGTGACCGACAACGTGAATAAGGTGCTGCACCTGACCACCTCGTTCACCGTGACCAACAACTCCGGCGCACCGATTAGCGTGCCCACCTACATTCCGGTAGATACCGACGGCACGTATGCCACCGACGGCGAAACTGCCTTCCGGAACGTGGTCAGCCGTAAGGGTGTGCCGATGTCGGGCGCGAACATGACCATCGAGCAGGCTAACCGCCTGAGCGGCGGCGCGGTGGGCGTCGACCCCAGCGCCACGCCCCTGGTGAGCAACCTGGATACCGGGGCGCTGCAAATCAACCTGCCCGCTGGCACCACCGCTCCCGGCATCAGCCACACTGGCTGGCAGACCACCACGCTGGCCCCCGGCGCTTCGCAGGTGGTCAACTTTGCCGTGCGCGTGCCGCTTCAGGGTGCAGACGTGGGCGACAACGACCCCTTCCGCTTTACGCTGGTGTTCACCGTCGCCGACAACCCCGGCACCGTCAACCTGACCAAAATCGGCAGCGTGCAGGGCAGTACCCCTGCTGGCGATGTGGGCAGCTCCATGAATAGTCAGGCCGTGACCGTTGAAGGCGTGGTCACCAGCGCCCTGCCGGGCCTCAGCGGTTTCTTTATGCAGGAAGCTGGGATTGACAAGGACAGCGACGCCAACACCTCCGACGGGATTTTCGTGTACTGCACCAGCAATTGCCCCAGCACGGGCAGCCGCGTGCGGGTCGCCGGAACCGTTACGGAATACAAAGGCGCGAAGGGCACCGATACCCAGGGCGTGACCGAAATTACGTCCCCGACGATCACGGTTCTGGCTAGCGCTGTACCTGCGCCCGCTGCTGTGCCGCTGACCCTGCCGCTGGACGCCGCGACGCTGGAGCGCTACGAGGGCATGCGCGTGACTTTCCCCGAAACGCTGACTGTCACCAATAACTATCTCTACGGGCGCTACGGCGAACTGGACCTGTCGAACAACGGGCGCATGTTCGTGCCGACCAACGGCAACGCCAAGACCGGCCAGAGCACCATCACGCTGGACGACGGGATCAGCGCCCAGAACCCGCTGAACCTGAACTACCTCAGCAGCGAAAACACCCGCCGCACCGGCGACACCGTGACCGGCCTGACGGGTATCTGGCACACCATCGCCAGCACGCCCATGCTGGAACCCGAGGGCACCGTGAACTTCGTCTCGGCCAACAGCCGCGCCGCGAATGCCACGCCCCCCAGTGTGGGCGGCACCTTGCGGGTGGCCGGGGCCAACATGCTGAACTTCTTCACGACCTTTACCAACGGCGCGACCTTCGACGGCAAGACCGGTCAGGGCTGCCTGGTGGGCAGCAGCACCACCGCCGCCAACTGCCGTGGGGCCGACAACCTGGCCGAGTTCCAGCGCCAGCGGGCCAAGATGGTGCAGACCATCACCACCCTGAACCCCGACGTGCTGTCGGTCATGGAAACCCAGAACGACGACAACGTGACCATGAACGAAATCGTGCGGGCGCTCAACGAGAAGGCCGGAGCTGGGGTCTACGCCGCCGTGCAGACGGGCCGGGTAGGCACCGACGCCATCCGCGTGGGCATCATCTACAAGCCCGGCAAGGTCGCGCCCATCGGCCAGCCGATGATCGACACCAACAGCATCTACTCGCGCCCGCCCGTCGCGCAGACCTTCCGCGACCTGGGGACGAACGGTATCTTTAGCGTGGTCTCCAACCACCTCAAGAGCAAGGGCAGCTGCCCCAGCAGCGGCGACACTGACCAGGGCCAGGGCTGCTGGAACAACCTGCGCGTGCAGCAGGCCAGCCAGCTGATGAACTTCGTGAGCACCATCAAGCAGACCAGCGGCGACCAGGACGTCCTGCTGCTGGGCGACTTCAACGCTTACGGTGCCGAAGACCCGGTCAAGACCATCCAGAATGGCGGCTTCGAGAGCCTCAACCTGCGGATTCCCGCCGAGGACCGTTACAGCTACCAGTTCGGCGGCCTGTTCGGTTACCTCGACCACGCCTTCTCGAGCACCAACCTGAGCAGTCAGGTGACGGGCATCACCGAGTGGCACATCAACAGCGACGAACCGGTCACTGCCGACTACAACGCCGAGTACAAGAAGATTCCCGAGTGTGGCACCGCCACCACCTGCGTCGGGAAAGACCTGTACGACGCCAGCAACCCCTTCCGCGCCAGCGACCACGACCCCGTGCTGGTGGGGCTGAACCTGACCGCCGACGCCGGAACCACCACCCCCACTCCCGCCACCCCGGCGACCAGCCTCAGCGCCAACCCCGCTGCCCTGACTGTTACGGCGGGCGGCGCGGCGGCCAGCAGCACCCTGACCACCAGTACCCAGAACTACACTGGCGCTGACCTGAGCATCAGCACCAGCAACAGCGCGGGCCTGAACGTGACCCCCTCGGCCACCACCGTCAGCCCCAACGGCACCTTCAGCGTCAGCGTGACTGCGCCCGCCGGAACTGCCGCCGGAAGCTACCCCGTGACCGTGACCACCACCGGCGCTAATGGCCTGAGCGCTACCAGCACCATCAACGTGACGGTTAGCGCGGGCGGCACCACCACGCCTCCGGCCACCGGCAGCCTGAACCACCTCGTTATCAGTCAGGTCTACGGCGGCGGCGGCAACAGCGGCGCGACCTACACCAACGACTTCATCGAGATTTTCAACCCCACCAGCAGCACCATCAACCTGTCGGGCTACTCAGTGCAGTACGCCAGCGCCACCGGCACCAGCTGGCAGGTCACCCCGCTGAACAGCTACAACCTGGCCCCCGGTCAGTTTTATCTGGTGCAGGAAACCAAGGGCACGGGCGGAACCGTTGCCCTGACGCCTGATACCACCGGCACCATCGCTATGGCCGGGGCCGCCGGGCAGGTCGTACTGGCCCAGAAGACCACCGCCGTGACCGGCACCAGTGACGCCGCCGTGAACGATTACGTCGCCTACAGTGGCCTGTCCAACACCACCAGCGCCAGCCGCACCAACGTCTGCGCCGATACCGATGCCAGCAGCGACTTTGCCAGCGGCGCGGTCAATCCCCGCAACAGGGCTACTGCGCTGAACGTCTGTCAGTAAGCGTTAACCCTTTGACCTTGACCGCCCCGGCTTCGCGTGAGCCGGGGCGGTCTAGTGTTGTTTCATCCCCCAGTGTAGGCGGAGTGATGCCGAAAGCTTACCTATAAACCGGCTTTTACGCACTGGGACGTCTTCCGCGTTTCCCGCCTCGCTTCCCACCCTGCGAGTCCCAGCCGCTGCGTACCTTTGCCAAATGCTCTAAGGCACGATCTGATGAGCCTGTCCCACATATCCCTTCAGCACGGCATTGGCAACACTTTCAGCCGTTCCAGCCCTGACCAGCGCCACCACCGCGCCGCCAAAGCCTGCCCCAGTCATCCGTGTCCCGAACACGCCGGGCTGGGCCTGAAGCAGCGCCACCAGTTCGTCCACTTTCGGGTGAGACACCTCGTAATCGTCGCGCAGGCTGGCGTGGCTGGCGTTCATCAGTTTGCCAAACTCGGCGGCGTCGGCTTCCAGCCCCTGCAACACGCGGGCATTCTCGCTGACCACATGCCGCGCCCGTTTTTTCAGCAGTTCCGGCAACGGCTCCAGCTGCGAAACGTCCTCGACGTCGCGCAGTTCCTTGACGCCCAGCAGGCGCGAGGCTTCCTCGACCTGGGCACGGCGCTCGTTGTAGCCCGACTCGGCCAGCTTGCGGGACACGCCCGAGTCGATGACCAGCACCTCCGCCCCAGCTGGAAAAGCCACGGCGCGGCGTTCCAGGCTGCGGGTATCAATCAGCAGCATGGTGGACGTGTCGGCCAGACTGCTCGCCATCTGATCCATCACGCCGCACTTGACGCCCACAAAGTCGTGCTCGACCTGCACGCCACGCAGGGCTAACGCCACATCGTCCAAATCCAGTTGGAACAGTTCCCGCAAGGCCCGTAACGTCGCCACTTCCAATGCCGCGCTGCTGCTCAGGCCGCCGCTGGGTACTTTGCCACTGATGACCGCATTCATGCCCTCCTGCACGCCGGAAAGCTCGAAGCAGCCGGTCAGAAACGGTGCAAAGCTGTTGCCTGTCTCGCCCACCGGCACCCGCAGCGTGTCGCCTGAGCTGGCGCTGTGCAGCACATGCTCCCGTGTGCCGTTACGCCCGAGTTCCACGGTCAGGCGTTGCGGAATGGCGGTGGGCAGCACGAAACCGCCCTGATAGTCGGTGTGTTCGCCCAGCAGATTCACGCGGCCCGGTGCACTGGCGCTGGCTTCGGGTTCCTTGCCGAACAGTTCCTGAAAGGTGCTCACAGTTTGGCCTCTAGGTTCTGAACGGCCCGCAATTCCTGGGCGGCGACTTCGGGGAATTTGTCGTTGGCGAACTCGCCCGCGCCCTGCTCGGTTCCGGCGAGGTACTTCATGCGGCCCGCTGCCCGCAGGTACGGATAAAGCTCGATGTGCAGCGGGAAACCACTCGATTCGGTATTCACCGGGGCCTGATGCACCGTCATCAGATACGGCATCCGTACCCCAAAAAGGGCGTCCAGGCGCAGCAAAGCGTCTTTGAACACCCGGGCGAAGGCCAGCCGTTCACTGTCGGTCAACTCGGAGAGCAGGCTCACCGGACGGGCGGGCAAAATCCAGGTTTCGTAGGTGTAACGGGCAAAGGGCGGCACCACGCTCAGCGCCTCGCCATCGTCGCGCAGCACCCGCAAAGCCGCTTCCCGCTCGGCCTGCACGAAGTCGGTCAGCCAGGGGCGGCCCGTCTCGGCCTGATGTTTTGCGGTCATCTCCAGCATCCGCGCCTGTACGGGCGGAATGTGGTCATAGGCGTAAATTTGCCCGTGTGGGTGGTGCAGTGTGACGCCCACTTCCACACCCCGGTTCTCGAAGCACAGCACCGACTTGATAACTCCGCTGGCAGTCAGGCGGGTGGTTCGGTCGGCCCAGACGCTCAGCAGCAAGCTCACCTGCTCGTCGCTGAGGTCGGAAAGCCTTCCAGCGGCACTCTGGCTGAACACGACGACCTCACAGGCCCCCACTCCGGCGCGGCTGAGGTCGCCTTCCGGCTCTGGCGCAGTCAGCTTCAGGCTGGGAAAACGGTTGTCAAACACGGCCAGGTCATAGTTTCCGCGTGGCAACTCGGTGGGGTGCTCGGGGTCAGAGGTGGGGGCCAGCGGATTGTACTCGGGCGGGGGCAAAAAAGTGCGGCCCAGGCGGTGCGCGGCGTACATCACCCACTCGCCGCGCAGGGGGTGCCAGCGCATGACCGGGCGGGCGTCTACCGGCTCGTTGCTGGGGCTGGGAATCTCGGACGTGACCTCAAGCGGTTGCAGGCCGTAGAGTGTCAACTTGCGCCCGTCGGGTTTGGTGAAATCCTGCTGAAACATTCAGTCCGCCGCCTGCAACGCCGCCGGGATAAAGTCGCCGTGCCACTCCAGCAATTTATCGGTCAATGCCCAGATCTGGTCAAGGTCAAGCTCGGCTGCGGTGTGGGGGTCAAGCATCGCTGCGTGGTAGATGTGCTCGCGGTTGCCCGTCACCACCGCCTCGACGGTCAGGGCCTGCACGTTGATATTGGTCTGCATCAGCGCAGCCAGTTGTGGGGGCAGTTTGCCGATGCGGGTGGGCTGAATGCCCTGTTTATCCACCAGGCACGGCACTTCCACACAGCACTCGTCGGGCAGGTTGCTGATCAGCTTGCCGTGGCCCGCCTCGCCGCTGGGCAGGGTGGGGCTGTTCATCACGTTGCCGTAAATTACGCGGGGTTGCCCGGTCACCACGCTATGCACGATCAGCGAGCCGTATTCCACGCTCTGCTCGACCTCCAGGGCCTCCTTCGGGTCGGCCAGCTTGGTACGCAGTTCTTCCCAGCCGCCAATCTGGTTGACACAGCGGCGCGGGTATTCGTCGAGCGGCACGTTGAATTTCTCGATCAGGTCGGGGCGGTCACGCTTGATGAAGTACGGTGTGTACTCGCTGAAATGTTCGCTGCTCTCGGTCACGAAGTAACCCAGCCGCCGCAGCATCTCGTAGCGCACGCGGTTCCAGTCGGGGGCCTTGTTCTGCTCGGCAATTTCCAGCAGGCGTGGGTACAGGTCCTGCCCCTGATGCTCGAATTTCAGGTAAAAGGCCATGTGGTTGATTCCGGCGCACAGGTAGTCGATTTCCTCGACGGGGATGCCCAGGTCGTCGGCCAGTTCCTTGGCGGTGTGCTGCACGCTGTGGCACAGGCCCACGGTTTTAATCCGGGGCGACAGCCGCGCCAGACCCCAGATATTCATGCACATCGGGTTGACGTAGTTCAGGTGCAGCGTGTCGGGGCACAGGCGCTCCATGTCGCGGCTCATCGCGGCCAGCACGGGAATGGTTCGCAGCCCGCGCATGATGCCGCCGATGCCCAGGGTGTCGGCAATAGTCTGTTCCAGGCCAAAGGATTTGGGCACCTCGAAGTCGGTGACGGTGGCGGGTTCGTAGCCGCCCACCTGAATCATGTTGATGACGAAATCCGCGCCGTCCAGCGCCCTGTCACGGTCAGTGGTGTTGATGACGGTGGGCTTGGCACCGACGGCCTGGGCGACGCGGTGCGCGACCTGCTCGGTCACGTCGAGGCGCTGCTGGTTGATGTCGAAGAGGCGAATGTCGGCCCCGGCGAGTTCAGGAAAGCTGAGGATGTCGCCCAGCAGATTCTTGGCAAAAACCGTGCTGCCCGCGCCGACGAATGCGATTCTGGGGGTGGTCATGGGGTTCTCCTTCGGGGGAAATAGCTTGTGGCGTGTGGCCTGTGGCTTGTGGAAAAGGATGGGTGTGCGGGGTTTTGAGTGAGTGGGAAGTGGTGAGTGGTCAGTGGGTTTTACCCTCGCCCCTTGTGGGACTTGCAAAGCTGCGGAGCAGAGAGGGCCTTGCGAAGCAAGGGGTGACTTGCAAAGCTCCGCAGGAGAGGGGGCGTGTGACCACCCTAAACGCTCAAAAATCCCCTCAAATCCCGTCCAGAAACTGAAAACTGACGCCCGGCAGCTGCTGCTCTTGCCATTCCACAGCTTCCAGATTCCAGTTCTGTACCAGCGTGCGCCCACTGCGGCGGCTGATTCTCACACCTTCGGGGAGGGGGGTGGTGTCTACGCCCGCGCCCGTCAGAACTTTGTCCAACACGGCGGAAATAAGTTCCGGGCTATGTGCGCCGATCACGGTCACGTTGCCGTTGCGAATCGCCGCGCTTTGCCCGTCCAGCGGCCCGCCGACGTACTTGTACAGCGCCTCGGCCCCGTTCAGGCGGTAGCTTTCGGCCCAGGTGACGGCCTCGAATTCTTTGCCATTGCCGCTGACTTTCTGGCTCAGGCCGGGGCGCAGCGAGTCGTATTGCAGCAGTTTCGCGCCCACCAGAGCGGAAAGCGGCCCAAATTGCCCTTCCGCCCAGGTTTCGCCGCCCGGCGTGCGGAAGGCGGTGCGCGGCCCACAGACCAGCTTGACGCCGCCCTGCACGGCCCTTTCCCAGTGGGCGGCCCGCTCAGCTGAGACCAGCGTAATGGCCGGGGCCACCGCCACCGCGTAGCCGCTCAGGTCGGCGTCGGCGTGTACCACGTCCACATCCACGCCCAGCGCCCGCAGCGCCGAGTAGTAGGCGAGCGTCTGCGCCCAGTAGCTCAGGCTCTGCGCGTGCTTTTGCTGGTCGTACAGCCACAGGCTCTCGTAGTCGTGCAGCAGGGCAACTCTGGCCGGAACGGTGCCGACTGGGAACTGCGCCTGCTCCAGCTCCTTGACCTCGTGAAAGCCCCGGTCAGGCGTCTCGTCGTGGCGCAGCAGGCCGCTGTGCATGACTTCCTGCGCCATCGTCGCGGCCCGCCAGCGGAAGTAGCTGACCACATCGGCCCCGTGCGCCCACGCCTGCGCCGTCCACAGTTGCACCGTGCCGTCGGCTGGCAGAGGGTTGAACGGTGCCCAGTTGACCTGCCCGCACTGCTGCTCCATCACCCAGAAGCCGCTCGGTGTGTCCTTCCCTTCCCTTCCGAGTGCCTCCTGACCGCCCAGCAGCCCCCGATAGAGGTCGTGGTTGAACGAAATCAGGTCGGGGTGCCCGGTGCGGGCAAAGTGCGTCTTGAGGGCCTCGCCGTGGCCGGGCGGCGCGAAAAATTCCAGCATTCCCAGCGGATAGTTGTCCCAGGTCACGAAATCCAGCCCACGGGCCACCTGATAATGGTCGAAGCCCGTCTCGAAAATCATGAAATTGTGCGTGATGAAGCGTCCCGGCGACAGTTCGCGCAGAATCACGATCTGCTCTTCCTGAAAGCGGGCAATCATCGTCGAGGCAAAGCGGTAGAAGTCCAGCACATGCGAAGGGTTCGTTTCGGTCACGGTCAGATTGGGCGGCTTAATTTGCCCCCAGTCGGTGTATTCCATGCTCCAGAACACGTTGCCCCAGGCCGTATTCAGCGCGTCCAGCGTGCCGTACTTTTGTTTCAGCCAGACGGGAAACGCCTCGGCACTCGCCCCGCCAAAGCTGCGGCCCGTGTCGTGGCAGCCGAATTCGTTGTCGGTCTGCCAGCCGACCACCGCCGGATGCTGCCCGTAACGCTCGGCCATCGCCCGCGTAATCCGGCGCGAATGTTCGCGGTAGACCGGGCTGGCAAAGTCATAGTGCCGCCGCGAACCGAAGTCACGCACGCGGCCTTCCCGGTCATAGGGCAAAATCTCGGGATGCTGGCGCACCAGCCACGCGGGAGGCGTCGGCGTGGGCGTACACAGCACCACTTTCAGGCCCTCGGCGTGGTAAGCCTCCACCGCGTCGTCGAGCCATTTCCAGTTGTACTCGCCCTGACGCGGCTCCATGCGGCTCCACGCGAATTCGGCGATGCGAATAAAGGTCAGGCCCAGTTCTTTTTGTTGTTTGGCGTAGGTTTCCCAGCGGTCACGCGGCACATGTTCGGGGTAGTCGCAGGTGCCAAGCAGAAGGTGTTGGTCAGTCATTTGGGTTCCTTCGGGTGAAAAGGGGGAGTGGTCAGTGGGTAGTGGTGAGTGGGAAAAGCTAGGGCCGTTGCTCAGAGTCAGTACCTCATGGCTCAAAGCTCATGGCCCACGGCTCTATCCCTTCACAGCCCCGTCCGCCACGCCGCCCTGCCAGTAACGTCCCAGCGTCAGGAAGGCGATGACCAGCGGCAAAATGCTGATCAGTGCGCCCAGCGCGATCACGGTGTACAGGGGTTCCTGCCCGCTGCTGCTGCTGGTCTGGTTCCACACGCTCAGGCCCAGCGTCAGCGGGAACAGGTCGTCGCGGCTGACGGCCACCAGCGGCAGAAAGAAGTTGTTCCAGGCGGTCACGAAGGCGAACAGGCCCACGGTGACCAGCCCGCTACGCACCAGCGGCAGGCCGAGGCGCTGAAAGATCGTCCATTCGCCCGCGCCGTCGATTCGGGCGGCTTCCATCAGCTCTTTGGGGAAGCTGCTGTCCCAGAACAGCCGCATCAGGTACAGGCCGAACGGGTTGACCAGACCAGGCAAAATGACCGCCCAGTAGGTGTTCAGCAGCCCCAGCTTCTGCATCATCAAAAAGATCGGCAGCACCAGCGCGGTGGCGGGCACCATGATGGTCGCCAGAATCAGGCTGAACAGCGCGTCTTTGCCCCTAAATTCGTAGGCGCTGAAGGCGTACCCGGCCATGGCGCTCACCAGTACGCTGCCCAGCGCGGTTGCGCCCGAGTACAGGAAGGAATTCATGATCCAGCGGCTGAAAATACCGTCCTGGCGGGTAAAGAGCGTGTGCAGGTTCTCGGAAAGGTGACTGGGACTCGAAAACCACAGCCCGAAGGTCGAGAACAGTTGCCCATTGTCCTTGAAGATGGTCACGATCAGCCACCACAGCGGCAGCAGCGAGTAGATCGCCAGCGCAGTCAGCGCCAGCAGTTGCAGCGGGCTAAAACGGGTGCGGGTCACGCTCATTTGGGGGCCTCCTGACGGGTAAAGCGCAGGAAAATCCCGCTCAGAACGAAGGTGAACAGCGCCAGCAAAATGGCGAGCGTGGCGGCGTAGCTGAAGTTTCCGTCCCGGCTGGCGATCAGGTACAGGTAGGTGTTGGGCGTAATGTTGTCGGGCACGTAGCCCAGAGGCCGCAGCACGAACGGCTCGGCAAAAATCTGCATCGTGCCGATCAGCGAGAAGATCAGCACCAGCACGAGGCTGGGGGCCAGCAGCGGCAGCTTGATGTAGCGCGTGAGCTTCCAGCCGTCTGCACCGTCGATTCTGGCAGCCTCGTACAGGTCGCTGGGAATGTTTTGCAGCGCCGCGTACAGCGTGATCATGTTGTAACCCGTCCACGTCCAGGTCACGATGTTGGCGATGCTCCAGAGCACCACGTCGCTGCCCAGAAAGTCGGCCCCGGTGCCGCCCAGCATCTTGGAAATCTGGTTGAAGGGCGACAGGTTTTTGCTGTACAGGTAGCCCCACAGCAGCCCGGCGATCACGCTGGGAATGGTGTAGGGCAGGTAAAAGGCGGTACGGAAAAAGCCCTGCAAGCGGCCCTTGTGCGAGTCCAGAATCAGCGCGAAGGCCGTCGCCAGAATAACCATCAGCGGAATCTGCACGACGCCGAATTTCAGGATATTCAGCAGACTATGGATAAAATCGCTGTCCTGAAAGGCGCGGCGGTAGTTTTCCAGACCCCCGAAGACTTCTTTGGCGGCACCAAAACCAGCCCGCTTTTTGATGAACATACTGAGATACCCGGCGTACAGCACGGGCGCGATATAAAACACGCTGAACAGCAGCAAAAAGGGCGACAGGAACAGCCACGGCACGGCTCTGGGCGTTTTCATGTCGGGCCGAGATCAGGAGTACGCATGCTCGGAGTTCACCTCCTTCAGAGGAGTGGAGACAGCAATAAACGGGGTTTTCAGGTAACGGGGGCCGGGGCAAGATTCACCCTGGCCCCCGTGAGAAAACAGCCTTATTTGACGGTGTAGCCCTGCTTCTTGGCCTCGGCCATGGTTTCAGCCTGCCACGCGTCGAGCGCCTGATCGGGGGTCAGTTTGCCCTTGATCATCAGGTCCATCTGCTTGTTGAAGTTGTCGTTGGCAAAGGGGAACCAGGGTGCCCACTGAAAGTTCACGTTCACGCCGCGGCTGGCCTTGGCATACACACTGCTGATGTCCTGCGACCCGAAGAACTTGCTGGGGTTCTTGGTCTTGTCGTGCAGCACGGCCAGATCGAGGCCCGCGTCGCTGGCGGGGAACAGGCCACCGTTGACCCAGTTCTGGGTAATGGCGTTTTGTGACAGGTTCAGCCACAGGCTAAACAGGTAGGCGGCTTCCTTGTTCTTGCTCTGAGCCGTGACCACGTTGCTGCTGCCGCCCCAGTTACCCGACTTGAAGCTGCCCGCTGTCCACTGCGGCAGGTCGGCGGCGCGCCACTTGCCCGCGCTCTTGTCCTTCATGCTGCCCGCGTAGCCGCCCGGCCCCCAGGCCGCTTCCATGTTGGTGGCGACTTGCCCGGCCCCGGCGGCGTTCCAGTAGTCGGCAGTAAAGGCCTGCAAGGTGCTGACCTGCCCCTTCTTGATCAGGCCGTTCCAGTAGTTCAGTACCTTCCTGGCGCTGGGGTTGTTCAGGGTCTGCACCCAGCTGTCGCCGTCGCGCTTGAAGAATTGCCCGCCGTCGGCCCAGGCCAGAGCCATGAACCACGGCGCGTAGGTGGCGTAGAAGTTCCCCAGCTTGACCTTGCCGCCGCTCTTGGTATTCACGGTGGCGGCGGCCTTGGCGTACTCGGCCCACGTCTTGGGCACGGCCACGCCGTACTTTTTCAGCAGGTCGTCACGGTAGACCATCGCAAAGGGGCCGGTGTCCTGCGGAATGGCAAAGACCGCCTTGCCGTCGGGGCTGACCTGTCCCCAGGTCCACGGCACAAAGTACTTCTTGTAGTTGTTCGCGCCCATTTTGCTCAGGTCGAGCAGGCCGCCCGTATCGACGAACGCGGGCACGAAGCCGTATTCGATCTGCGCCACGTCGGGTGCGCCAGTTCCGGCTTTCAGGGTGGTTTGGAGCTTGGTGTAGGTCTGTGGCCCACCGCCGAGGTTGGTCACGTGAACCTTGATGTTGGGGTACTGCTTCTCGAAGACCTTGACAGTCTTATCGAGGCCCGGCACCCACGACCAGACTTCCAGGGTGACGTTGCCAGTAGGCGCTTTGGGCAGGGCGGGGTCGGCGGCGGCGGCGGTCGAGGCCAGCAGCAGGGCGGAAACGGTCAACAGCAGTTTTTTCATGGGTTCCTCCGGTGGGAAAGTGGGAAACAGGGGGCGGGCTAAACGAGTTGTACTTTCGGTAGGGCCGCGATCAGTTCGGCTGAGGGCAATTTAGCTGAGGGGCCGGTTCCTGCGCGGTCGGTGATAAGTGAAGAGATACGGTTGAGCGGGGCAATTTGGGCGCGGCTGACCTGATCCAGCTTGGTGTGGTCGGCCACCACCACGACCTCGCGGGCCTGAGCGACCATCAGACGTTTGACTTCCGCTTCCTCATGGTTGGCGTTGGTGACGCCGTGAAGCGTGTCGACACCGTTGCAGCCCAGAAAGAGGCGGTCGGCGTGGATGTGTTGCAGCAGCGTCAGCGCGTAAGGACTGACCAGCGAGTGCTGAAGCGGCCTCAGCGTCCCGCCGGTCACGATGACCCGGATGTTGGGCCGCCTTTCCAGCTCCAGCGCGATATTGATGCCGTTAGTGACCACCGTGACCTGCCGCAGCGTGGGCGAAATGGCGCGGGCCACCTCGGTGGTGGTGCTGCCGACATCCAGAAAAACCGTCTCGCCATCCTGAATCAGCGCGGCGGCAGCTTTCCCGATGCGGCGTTTGGCGCTGCGCTGTTCCAGACTGGCTTCTTCCAGCGGAGCCTCGTTCCAGACCTCCAGCGGCAGCCGGGCACTGCCCCGCGTCCGGCGCACCTGCCCGGCACGGGCCAGCACATTGAGATCACTGCGAACCGTCACCTCCGAAACCCCTAAAAGTTTTGAAAGTTCCGAAACCGGAATCTCGCCATGCCGCTGAACGAGAGAAATGATTTCACCATGCCGGGTATGCAGCTTAAAACCACCTGAATCCTGAATTTTGGTACTTTCGTAGCTTACGTTCTGACGTGTTCGACTGTCAACTGCTGGTCAGGACAAGCGTTACTGGCTCCTGCCAGCACCATCATCGGCACCTTTTCCTAGGACTTTTCGGTTGTACTGTGCTCGGTTGTACTGTGCCGCAGTGGCGATTCAGTGATCGGCAACTACCCAGCCGGAGTCCCAATCAATGGAGATAAAGAGCGCCTAAAGAGCAAGAAGCCTGCACCAGACGCAACCGTAAAGTCAGTTACTTTCGCTTTCCACGCTCCGCAGAAAGAATAGGCTGGACTTATGCCACTTAAACCCCATATCCCCAAACCCGAGTCCGAACACAAGCGCGTCGGTTACGCCATCGTGGGTATCGGCAAACTGAGCGCCGAGGAGCTGATTCCGGCAGTCCGTACCAGCGAGCACAGCTACATAGCTGCCCTGGTGACCAGTGAGGAAAACAAAGGCAACGCTTTTGCCAGGGCGTTCGACCTCACCGAAAATGACGTGTACAACTACGAACAGTTCGAGGAGCTGGCCGGGCGTGAGGACGTGGAGGCGGTCTATATCGTGCTGCCCAATGCCCTGCACCGCGAATACGTCGAACGCGCCGCCAGGATCGGCAAGCATGTCCTGTGTGAAAAACCGCTGGGGATGAACGCCGAGGATGCCCAGGCGATGGTCGACGCCTGCAAAAAGGCCGGGGTCCTGCTGATGACGGCTTACCGCTGCCAGTACACTCCTGAACACTGGGCCGCCCGCGACGCCGTGCAGGGCGGCAAACTCGGTCAGGCCAGACTAGGCAAGATCAAGCTGCTCGACAGCATGCATGTGCAGGTGCAGGACGATCCCGAAGCCTGGCGTCTTAAAAAAGACCTGGCCGGGGGCGGCCCGCTGCCCGATGTGGGCATCTATTCGGTCAACATTCTGCGCTTCGTGCTGGGGCAGGAACCCGAATGGGTCTTCGCCGCGCAGCACCAGCCCAAGGGCGACCCGCGCTTCAAGGAAGTCGAGGAATCGGTCAGTGCCATGCTCGGCTTTCCCGGCGGCGTCATCGCCAACGTGCTGACCAGCTACGGCGCGATGAAAACCGGCACCCTGCGCGTGCTGGGTGAAGAGGGCGCACTCCTGATGGACCCGGCCTTTCCCTACGACGGCCTGAAGGTCAAAATCACCGACGACCAGGGTGAATTCAGCCCCAGTTTTCCGGAATATGACCAGTTCACGCTGGAGTTCGACCATTTTGCCCAGTGCATTCGCGGGGGTCAGCAGCCCTGGACGCCCGGCGAGGAAGGCGTGGCCGACCACATCGTCATGGACGCCATTTACGAGAGCATTCGCAGCGGCAAACGCGTCGAACTGAAGCCGGTCAGGAAACCGGACGCTTCACGCGGCGAACATAAGCCGCAGTTGCCCCGGAAATAAACGCCCAGCAATAAACTACTGCGCCCTCTCGCCTGCCCGCACAGCCAGCGCCGTGACATTAGCCGGAGGCGCCAGCGGGCAGCTCCAGCGCGAGTTATAGAAGCACGACGGGTGGTAGGCGAAGTTGAAGTCGAACAGCAGCCTGCCGCCCGCGTCCGCGCCCAGGTCGGCCCCCTTGACCGTATCGAGCAGGTAGCGCCCGCCGCCGTAACTTTCGGTGCCAGCAGTGGCGTCGCGGAACGGAATGAACAGGCCACCGCCGTAGACATCGATCCAGTACACGTCGAGGGTAAAGCCCGGCAGCTCCACCGCCCCGAAACGGACCAGCGGCATCTCCTGCCCAGTGGAAGACGGCACGATCAGCCTCACCTCGGGGCGCGGCTCGATTTCGGCCTCAAAGACAAACGCGGGGTCGTAAGACCAGTAAGGCAGGCCCGCGAAGCTGTCCCGCGCCTCCGGGGTCAGTGGCGATTGGGGGTGCTGCCCGAACAGCCGGTCGCGCCCGGCACGCCAGATTCGCTGGGCCTCACGCGGATCTTCGCGGTACAGTGCCCTGACCTGAGCGTACAGGTGAACCATCTGACGCCGCCAGTCGAGTAATTCGGCCCAGCCCGAGCTGAAGTGGGGCGCAGCGTCTCTCATCCCGGTCATGTCCAGACTATAGACCCCGGACCATGCCCTCTCCCAACTCTCACAGCACTTTTCTAATCCCCAGAGGTTTTCAATGAAAAAAACATACATTCTGCTGGCGGCCCTTCTCTGCTCCAACGCTGCGGCGGCGGGCACCCTGGTCGTCGCCGGAAGCGGCGAACCTGTTTCGCTGGAATCCGGCAACGCGCACGATTCGGTGTCCATGCTGGTGCAGCGGCAGATCTATGACCGCCTGATCAATGTCAAGCCCGGCTCGACCGAGCTAGCCCCCGGTCTGGCGACCAGCTGGAAACCCAATGCAGACGCGACCAGCTGGACCTTTTACCTGCGCCACAACGTCAAATTTCACGACGGCACTCCCTTCAATGCCGACGCCGCCGTGTTCAATCTGCGCCGCTGGTGGGACAGGAGCGATCCGAACGGCAACGGGCGGGTCTTCAGCATCATGACCGACCTGCTCGGCGGGTTCAAAGGCGACAAGACCGCCATCATCAAAAATATCGTCAAGGTCAACGACTTTACCGTGCGGGTCGATCTGACGCGGCCCAATACCGTATTCCCCGTGCAGATGAGCGCGTCTTACTGGGGTATCGCCAGTCCCACCGCCGTCAAACAGCAGGGCGAAGAATACGGCACTCCCGCCGGGACAGCCGTCGGCACCGGCCCTTTCGTGTTCAGCAGCTGGACCAGCGGCGAACGCGTAATCCTGAGCGCCAACCGCCAGTACTGGGGAAGCCGCGCCCAGGTGGACCGACTGATCATCCGGCCCATCAAGGACCCTAGCCAGCGCCTCAACGAGTTGAAAGCCGGGAACGTGGACATTGCCAGCGACCTGCAACCCGACGATATGAAAACCATCGAAGCCGACAGAAATCTGAAGCTGTACCGGCGGCCCAGTTTTAACCTGGGTTATCTCGGCCTGAATAGCCGCAATACGTATCTTAAAAACGAGAAGGTGCGCCGCGCCATCAGCCTGGCGTTTAACCGTAAGGCCATCGTGGACAACTTCTGGTACGGTCTGGGCACCACAGATGCCAGCATCGTGCCGCCTGTCCTGGGCTGGGCCACCAGCAAACAGGTGCCCGGCGATTACCGCTACGACCCCGCCGCGGCCAGAAAACTTCTGGCGGAGGCCGGTTATCCGAACGGTTTTACCATCGACTTCTGGTACATGCCCATTACGCGCAGTTACTTCCCGCAGCCCAAAGCGACCGCCGAGGCCATGGCCGCCGACCTGGCCGACATTGGGATCAAGGTCAACCTGAAAACCGAGGACTGGGCCAAATACCTCGACGACCTGTTCGCGGGCCGACTCGATATGTTCCAGATTGGTCTGATCGGCGATTACGGCGACCCGGACTACTTCTACGGTGCGCTGTACAATCCGACCTCCACCATAGATATCGGCTGGGACGCGCCCCAGGTCGGCCAGCTGCTGGAGCAGGCCCGCGCAGGCCTGACCCGTGAAGACCGCGCCAGAGCCTACGCGCAGGTGCATGAGCTGACCTACGCGGCGGGCTACCGCATTCCGCTGGTCCACAGCCAGTCGGTGGCCGCCGCCCGCAGCTATGTCAAAGGCTGGGTCCTCAGCCCGCTGAGCAGCGAGCCGTACAATCAGGTTTCTGTCGGCAAAAAATAGGCATCTGCTGGGGCTTACGTTTCTTACAGAGGGCTGCTCAGGCTTCAGCCTGGGTGGTCCCTTTTTCGAGCAGGCTTTCCAGGGTCTTCCAGGCCAGAGACGCGCACTTCACGCGCGTGTGCAGGGTATGGACTCCCTGCAAGGCGGCACTTTCACCCAGTTCGGCGGGCGCCTCTCCCGTCTGCATCATGGTGCTGAACTTTGCGGCCAGGTCCCGCGCCTCCGCCAGCGTTTTTCCCTGCATCAAACTGGTCATCAGGCTGGCACTGGCGACCGAGATGGCGCAGCCCTTCGCCGTAAATCCGGCCTGCTCTATGACGTTCCCGTTGACCCTGAGCATCACCTGCACTTCATCGCCGCAGACCGGGTTATGGCCCGCGCCGACCCGGTTGGCCTCCGGCAGAACACCAAAATGCCTCGGGCGGCGGTGATGATCCAGAATAATCTGTCGGTCCATTTCTCTGGGTGCCTTCATCTGGGTCCCTTCATAAGTCAGTTTCCATGCTGGAAAAGGTTAATGCAATGGGCTTTCCGTAAAGAGTTCCGGCGGTGCAGTTGCTGGAAGAAAGACGGGCAAGAGAGCTAGCCCAGTAACTAGCCCAATCGCCCCCACAACCCGGAGAAGAGGTACACTTTTACCACCCACAACAACAATCCAGGGAGGTAGATATGACAGTACAGGATCGCCCACAGGTATTCGTTCAGCCCAATCAGCCCGGCAGCAAGGTGCAGTTCAAGGCCCAGTACGAGAATTTCATTGGCGGCAAGTGGGTGGCCCCGGTTAAGGGACAGTATTTCGACAACGTCACCCCCGTGACCGGTCAGGTCTTTACCCGCGTGGCCCGCTCGACGGCGGAGGACATCGAACTGGCGCTCGACGCCGCGCACGCCGTCCGTGAATCGTGGGGCCGCACCAGTGTCACCGAGCGGAGCAACATTCTGCTGAAAATCGCCGACCGCATCGAGCAAAACCTTGAGATGCTGGCGATTGTCGAGACCTGGGACAACGGCAAGCCCATCCGCGAAACGATGGCCGCCGACCTGCCGCTGGCCATCGACCACTTCCGGTACTTCGCGGGCTGCATCCGGGCGCAGGAGGGCGGCATCAGCCAGATTGACAACGACACCGTCGCCTACCACTTCCACGAGCCGCTCGGGGTGGTCGGGCAGATCATCCCCTGGAATTTCCCGATTCTGATGGCGGTCTGGAAGCTGGCCCCGGCACTGGCGGCTGGCAACTGCGTGGTCATTAAACCCGCCGAACAGACGCCCACTTCACTGCTGGTCCTCATGGAACTGATCGCCGATCTGCTGCCCGGTGGGGTCATTAACGTGGTCAACGGCTTTGGTCTGGAGGCGGGCAAACCGCTGGCAAGCAGCCCCCGCATCGCCAAAATCGCGTTCACGGGCGAAACGACCACCGGGCGCCTGATCATGCAGTACGCCTCGGAAAACATCATTCCCGTCACGTTGGAACTGGGCGGCAAAAGCCCCAACATCTTCTTTGCCAATGTGATGGATCAGGACGACGACTTTCTGGACAAGGCGCTGGAAGGCTTTACCATGTTCGCGCTCAATCAGGGCGAAATCTGCACCTGCCCCAGCCGCGCCCTGGTCCACGAGTCGGTCTACGAGCGCTTTATGGAACGGGCCATTAAGCGGGTCGAGGCCATCAAACAGGGCAATCCGCTGGACCCCAGCACCATGATCGGCGCCCAGGCCAGCAACGACCAGCTGGAAAAGATCCTGTCTTACTTAGATATTGGCCGTCAGGAAGGGGCGCAGGTGCTGACTGGGGGCCACCAGGCCAAACTGGAAGGCGACCTGGCAGGCGGATACTACGTGACCCCGACGGTGTTCGCGGGCAACAACAAGATGCGGATTTTTCAGGAGGAAATCTTCGGACCGGTGCTGTCCGTCACGACCTTCAAGGACGACGCCGAAGCGCTGGCCCTCGCCAACGACAGCCTGTACGGCCTCGGGGCGGGCATCTGGACGCGTGACATCAATCAGGCGTACCGCTTCGGACGCGGCATTCAGGCCGGGCGGGTCTGGACCAACTGCTACCACGCTTACCCGGCGCACGCGGCGTTCGGCGGCTACAAGCAGTCGGGCATCGGGCGCGAAAATCACCGCATGATGCTGGATCATTACCAGCAGACCAAGAACATGCTGGTCAGCTACAGCCCCCAGAAGCTGGGCTTTTTCTAAAGCCATGCCCGAACCGGTTGCCCGTGTAGAAATCACCGACGCCGCCCGCGCCATGCTGAGCCGCCTGGAACAGCAGCATGGCCCCCTGATGTTTCACCAGTCGGGCGGCTGCTGCGACGGCAGTTCCCCGATGTGCTACCCGCGCGGGGAATTCCGGGTCGGCGGCAGCGATGTGCAGATCGGCGAGGTGGCAGGCACGCCGTTCTATATGTCCAGCCGTCAGTTCGAGTACTGGAAACACACCCACCTGACCGTAGACGTGGTGCCAGGCCGGGGCAGCGGCTTCAGCGTAGAAGCCCCAGAGGGCGTGCGTTTTTTGATCCGCTCACGCCTGTTTACCGATGACGAAGCTGACCGCCTGCTGCCTGTCGTTCCGGGGGCCTGATACAGCTTTTCGTAGAGATGTGCGCGATAGGGGCACTTAGAAAGTCGTTCATATCGCACAAATTGGCGGCAAAGCAAAAGCCCCTGCACCCAAGCGCGGGGGCTTTTATTTGCTGCTGCCAGCAACAATTCCCTTACTTCTTCCCCAACCTCACCAGGAATCGACGAAGCCCTGCGGCTCTTTTTCCCAGGTGGTGGCCCGCAGCGCACGGAGCAGCCACTGGCGCGTTTCTGCCGGGTCGATGACGGCGTCGATCTCCAGATGGGCCGCCACGTTGACGGCGCGGCCCTGATCGTAGGCCTGCCCGACCATCTTCTGAAAGAGGGCCTCGCGCTCGGCAGGGTCGCTCACCGCTGCCAGTTCACGGCGGTAGCCCAGGCGCACGGCCCCCTCCAGACCCATCGGGCCGAACTCGCCACCGGGCCAGGAAACGGTCATGGCGGGGGCGTGCAGGCTGCCTGCCGACATGGCCTGTGCCCCGAGGCCGTAAGCCCGCCGCGTGACCACACTGAAAAACGGCACCGTGAGTTTGGCCGCCCGCAGAAACAGCCGCGAAACGTGTCTCACGGCGGCCTGCGCCTCCGACTCGGGGCCGACCATGAAGCCGGGCGTGTCGATCAGGGACAGCAGCGGCAGGCGGTGGGTGTTGCACAGGCCCAGGAAACGCGCCGCCTTATC
The DNA here is from genome assembly GCA_018260275.1 of Deinococcus sp. GTDB lineage: Bacteria > Deinococcota > Deinococci > Deinococcales > Deinococcaceae > Deinococcus. The sequence continues at coordinate 7,345 of JAGLBK010000004.1, read as the reverse complement.
GGCCCCCGCCGCGTCTACCGCGCCGCCCAGCACCGCCGGATCGTTGGCGATGACCCCGAACGGCTTGCCACCGATCCGCACCAGGGCCGTGACCAGCCCGCGTGCAAAGTCGGGCCGCAGCTCCAGCACGCTGTCCCGGTCGGCCAGCAGTTCCAGCAGGCGGCGCACGTCATAGACCCGCTTACGCACCTCGGGAATCACCCAGCGCAGTTCACGCTGGTCGGCCACTTTCCACTCGAGCAGGTCGCCCTGAAAATAGGAGAGGTACTGCCGCGCCAGTTCGACAGCATGGGCGTCGTTCTCGGCCAGTAGGTCAATGACTCCGGCAGGGGCCAGTGTGGAAACCGGGCCGATCTCGGCGGCGCTCACCACGCCAAGTCCGCCGCCCTCGATCATCGCCGGGCCGCCCAGCCCGGTACTGCTGTCGGGCGTGGCGATGATCACGTCGCAGCAACCCAGTAGCGCGGCATTCCCGGCAAAGCAGTTGCCCGAAACCACCCCGACCAGCGGCACCTGACCACTGAGAGCCGCGAAGCTGAGGAAAGAAGGGGTCGCCAGCGCCGAGGCGACGGGCATGTCGGTGTCGCCGGGCCGCCCGCCGCCGCCCTCGGCGAACAGGATCAGGGGCCACTTCCAGTTTGCCGCCTGCGACACCAGCCGGTCAAGTTTCAGGTGATTGAAATAACCCTGCGTTCCAGCCAGCACCGTGTAGTCGTAGGCCGCTACCGCGCAGCTGGCCGCCTCCGGAAACTGCTCACCATTGACCGTGCCGACGCCCGTGATCAGCCCGTCCGCCGGACTCATGGTCAGCAGTTTTTCCTCGGAGTGGCGGCCACGCTGCGCGGCCAGGGCCAGCGCCCCGTATTCGTTGAAGCTGCCCTCGTCGAGCAGCGCGGCAATGTTCTCGCGGGCGGTCGGCTTGCCACCGTCATGGCGTTTGGCGACGGCCACGGGCCGCCCGGCATCAAGGGTGCCCGCCTGACGACGCTGCCACTCCGCGTAGGCGGCTGGCACGGCGTCGAGATCACGGACTGAACCCTGGCGCTCCGTGTCCGGCTGGTCCTCTTCCACAGCAATATCCAGCAGGCCCTGCCCCTGCGCCACGCCGCTTCCGGGGGTCAGGTAACAGGCGGCGACGCGCCCACTGACCGGGGCCTCGATCTGAAATTCGGTCTTCATGGACTCGACCACGGCGAGGCACTGCCCCTGGCGCACCCTCTCCCCTAGCGCGGCTTCATAGGCCACCAGAACACCGTGGGTGGGAGCCACCAGCCGCACCGTACCTTCAGTCGCTTCGGGCAGGGCGGGGGCCTGGTCTTCTTCCGCCCGGTCCACGCCGGGGCTTTCATCGACCAGCTGCTGAGCCTGTATGGTCTGGGTCTGCTCGACTAGTTCCGGCAGATGCGTGTCGAGCCAGCTGGTATTGACAGAGTAGGTCTGAACCTCCGGGTGCCCGAGCAGCACGCGTAGGAAGGCGAGGTTGGTGCTCACGCCGCCGACCTGAAATTCGGCGAGGGCCTGCGCCACCTGCCGCAGCAGACGGTCCAGGGTTCCGGCCCGCTGCTTCACGATGACCTTGGCCAGCAACGTGTCGTACAGCGGGCTGGGGGTCAGGCCCGCCATGACGAAGGTGTCGGTTCGCACCCCTGGGCCGCCCGGCGGCGTGAAGACCTTCAGTGTGCCGCCGCTGGCCCTGACCTGACCATCCGCGCCGAGCGTTTCCATGTTCACGCGGGCTTCGGCGGCCTGGCCGGGGGGCGGTGGTGCGTCGGCAGGCTGCACGGACAGGCCCACGTCGGTGAGGCGTTCGCCGCTGACCAGCCGCAACTGGGCACACACCAGATCGGTGCCGCACCATTCCTCGGTGACGGTGTGCTCGACCTGCAGGCGCGGGTTGGCCTCGATGAAGTAAAACGTGCCGCCCTGGGTGACCAGAAATTCGAAGGTGCCCAGGCCCCGGTAGCGCACCTGCCGCGCGAGTTTCAGCGCCGCGCCGATCAGGGCGCTACGCACCGGCTGGGGTAGGCCCGGTGCCGGGGCGAATTCCAGCAGTTTCTGATGACGGCGCTGCACCGTACAGTCGCGCTCCCAGAGGTGGGCTGACTAACGCACACATCTTCCTCATACTCTACGGTTGAGTGACCAGCCGACAAAAACCATCTCAAAGCGCTCAACACCGCGACGAATCGTTTCCAGGCCGGGTCTACCGTTGCCGTGCCAGCGGCCCAAACGAGCCACTATCCAGACTGCCCAGGCCACACTTTTTAGTCGATATGGGTTTTTCTGCTTCGCCGTTTTCCCTTCCAGGGTTGGCCCGACCTGCTCCATGCACACGAGTTCTTCCTCTGGGAAGAACTCACTGGCATTGGTGATTTCGTCATCTCGCCCTTTCACTTTCTGAGCGCAAGGTTGAAGCCACCGTCTTTAGACGGTCAGCTTTCAGCTACTACACTTGAGAGGTGGAATACCGCCACGGAAGTCATACCGCTTACAACATTGAATACCACTTCGTTTGGGCCACCAAATACCGGAAAAACATCCTCCGTGGTGATGTCGCCGCCCGCACACGGGAACTGGTCAGGCAAACGTGTGACGCTTTTGAGATCAAGATTTTGAAGGGGGTAGTGAGTGGCGACCACGTCCATATTCTGGTGAGTGCGCGGCCAACGATGGCTCCAAGCGAAATCATGCGGCGCATCAAAGGACGGAGTTCAAGCAAGCTGATGGAAGAATTCCCACGACTACAGCGGGAATTCTGGGGGAGGCATCTGTGGGGAAGAGGCTACTTCTGTTCAACGGTAGGCCAAGTAACGGAAGAGATGATTCAGGCGTATCTGGAGCATCATTTTGAACCGAATCCGAGTAGCGTATTTGGGATTGTTGAAGAATGACGTGCTTTAGCACGTATCCCGACTTTCAGTCGTTTTCTTAACCCCACCGTCTTTAGACGGTGGTTGTTTAGTGCCTGAAATGGATGGGGGAGACTGGGGCGCAGAGACGAAACGCAGCGGGCAGGGTATCAAGGCGACTTTCGCTGCAACCCTAGAGCAGCTTGCATAATTACGCCATTTGTGGAACTCCACCCCAAACGGCTTCTTGACCAGAACAGCACCCATGAAGGGGCTTAGTCGCTCCATTATTCCAGCTGCTCATTAAAAGTCACTCGCTCCGCTCGGCTAAAAAGGCCACAAACAACGTGGCCTTTTTATGCAAACTGCTCTAATCCCTGTTCTGTCAGTGCAGGGCCACTGGACTAAAGCGCCGCCGCGATAGCCCGGCCCGCCGTGCGCCCCCCGAACAGGCAGCCACCCAGAAAAGTGCCTTCGAGGGCACGGTAGCCGTGGTAGCCGCCCCCGCCGAAGCCCGCCACTTCTCCGGCGGCGTACAGGCCGGGAATGGGTTGCCCGCTTTCGCCCAGCACGCGCCCTTGCAGGTCCGTTTCCAGGCCGCCCAGCGACTTGCGCGTCATGATGTTCATGCGTACGGCGATCAGCGGGCCGTTTTGTGGGTCGAGAATGGGGGAGGGCTTGGCGACGCGGGTCAGGCGTTCGCTGAGCAATTGCCGTGCACCACGCACAATTGCCAGCTGCGGGTCTTTGCCTGCGGCGTTTGCCAGCTGTAAATCCCGGTCACGCACCTCGCGTTCGACCACGGCGTAATCCAGCAGGTCGGTGCCCACCAGCTCATTCATCCCCCGGACCAGTTCGGCCAGCGTGCCGCGCACCACGAAGTCCTGGCCCCGGTCCATGAATGCCTGCACCGGGGCCTGCACGTTTTTGCCGCCGCGCTTGAGCGTCAGGCTGATGTCCCGGCCCGTGATATCCGGGTTTTGCTCGCTTCCAGAGAGGCTGAATTCTTTTTTGATGATGGAACGGTTGAGTAAAAACCAGGTGTACGGGTAACCGTTGCTGGTGATGTGCCCCAGCGTGTCGTAGCTGCTGCCGCCCGGAATGTGGGGGAAGGGCAGGCGCCTGCCGCTCGGGTCCAGCCACAGGCTGCTGGGGCCGGGCAGCACCCGGATGGCGTGGCCCGGCCAGATAGGGTTCCAGTTGTGTACTCCCTCGGTGTAGTGCCACATGCGGTCGGGGTTGATCAGGCGGGCGCCCTGCGCGGCCAGCTGCTGCTGAAGCAGGCCGTCCACATGTTTAGGCACCCCGGTCAGCAGGTGTTCGGGCGCGGGGCCGAGGCGCTCGGTCGGCCAGTAGCGGCGCACCAGTTCGTGGTTGCCGCCGATTCCGCCGGAAGTCACCAGGACCGCCTGGGCGCTCAGGTCGAAGTCGCCCACGACCACCCGTGAACTGCTTTCTCCCCGCTCGACCGCCGACGGTTCCAGAATGTCGCCGTACACACCCGTCACTGCGCCGCCCATTCCTGCGCCGCCCACCAGTTTCAGCCCGCGTACCCGGTGGCGAAACAGTAGGCGAATTCGCCCGGCCTGCTCATGCTCGCGCACCCGCCGCACGAACGGCTCCAGCACACCCGGCCCGGTGCCCCAGGTGAGGTGAAACCTCGGCACGCTGTTGCCCGCCAGACCGGCCCCAGCCCCGCCGCGCTCGGCCCAGCCCACCGCCGGAAACCAGCGCATCCCCTGCTTGTGCAGCCACTCGCGTTTCTCGCCCGCCGCGAATTCCAGATAGGCTTCGGCCCACTTTCTGGGCCAGTGGTCCTCGGGGCGGTCAAAGGCCGCCGCCGTCATCCAGTCGCGCCAGGCCAGTTCCAGCGAGTCCTTTATCTTCAGGCGGCGCTGCTCCGGGCTGCCCACAAAAAACAATCCGCCCAGCGACCAGAAGGCCTGCCCACCCAGATTCTGTTCGCCTTCCTGGTCGAGCACCAGCACCCGTTTTCCAGCGTCGGCCAGTTCGGCGGCGGCCACCAGCCCGGCCAGTCCTGCACCCGCCACGATTACGTCAGTCTGAAGCTCGGTCATAGTGTTCTCCTTGTGCGCTTAAAACATTTTGCATAAAGATGGGGTGCTTTTGACCATCTTTATGCCGAGTGAAACGAGTGAAAAAGGGAGAGCGGGGCAGAGAATGGAGCGAACGGCGGTGTCTTTGCCGACGTGCGCGTAATTCGGAGAACTGCTCTACAGCATTTTGCAGAATGTTGGTTCGCCCCGATTCCCCCCCTCCCCTTGCTTCGCAAGGCCCTCCCCCGCAAGGGGAGAGGGTCAGAAAAGCAACATCTTTACGCAAAATGCTGTAAAAAGTCGCTCAGGCGTGCAGGCGGCGGAGGTAAACCCGTGCCTCGTAGGGCCGCAGGTTCAGCGCGGTGTCCAGTTCGGCTGGATAGTTACCGAGCAGCAACTCTGCCTCGCCGGGCTGGAAACCGTCCGGCCAGGCAAGCGCGGCGCGGTCAGTGCCGAAGTTGAGCAGCACCAGCAGTCGCGTGTCGGCGTTCGTGCGGGTGTAGGCGTAGACCGTGGGGTGGTCCGGCAAAAGCAGTTCGTAATGTCCATCCACGATGACCGGGTGCTCGCGGCGCAGGCGAATCAGGTCGCGGTAGTACCAGAACACCGATTCGGGGTCGGCCAGCGCAGCCTCGACATTGATCTGGGGATAATTCGGGTTGACCCCAATCCAGGGCGTGCCCGTGGTAAACCCGGCGCTCGTTCCCGCCGTCCACTGCATCGGCGTGCGGGCGTTGTCGCGGCCCTTGACGTGCAACTGGCGCAGGGTTTCGCCGGGGTCGCCGCCCTGCTCGGTGACCTGTTCGCGGTAGTGGTTCAGCGCGTCTATGTCGCGGTAGTCCCCAATCTGGCCGAACTGCACGTTGGTCATGCCGATCTCGTCGCCCTGGTAGATGTACGGCGTGCCCTGAAGCGTGTGCAGCAGCGTCGCCAGCAGTTTGGCCGAGGGTACGCGGTATTCGCCGTCATGCCCAAAGCGCGAGACCATCCGGGGAACGTCGTGGTTGGACAGATACAGGCTGTTCCACCCGCGTCCTTCCAGTTCGGTCTGCCAGCGGCCCAGGATGGTTCGCAGTTCAGGCAGCGACCAGGGCACGCTGGTCCAGCGCGGCTTGGGGTGAGTGGGGTCGGTGTCCAGCCGCATGTGATCGAACTGAAAAATCATGTTCAGTGCGCCGCGTTCCGGGTCGGTCAGCTCGGCGGCTCCTGCCGGGTCCACGCCGGGCGCCTCGCCCACGGTCAGCAGGTCGTAGTGGGAAAGCACCTCGCGCTTCATTTCCTGGAGGTACTCCAGCAGGCGCGGGCCGTTCAGAAAGTGTTCCTCGGCAATCGAGTAGCGTCCGGGGTGGCCCAGCGCGTCCGGAAAGTCGGGCTTTTTAGACAGCATGTTGATGGTATCCATGCGGAAGCCGTCCACGCCCTTGCCGAGCCAGAAGTGCATCATCCGGTAGATTTCCTGGCGCAGCGCCGGATTTTCCCAGTTCAGGTCAGGCTGTTTTTCGGAAAACAGGTGCAGAAAATACTCGTCGGTCAGTTCGTCGTATTTCCACGCCGAGCCACCGAAGTGTGACCCCCAGTTGTTCGGCTCCGCGCCATTTTTGCCTCCGCGCCAGATGTAGTAGTCGCGGTAGGGACTGCTTTTCGACTGCCGCGCCGCCTGAAACCACGGATGCTCGTCGGAGGTGTGGTTGACGACCAGATCCATAATGATCCGGATGCCCCGCGCGTGGGCCTGGGCCAGCAGTTCGTCGAAATCGGCCATGCTGCCGAACTCGGGCATGATGGCGTAATAGTCGCTGATGTCGTAGCCGTTGTCGTCGTTGGGCGACTGATAGACCGGGCACAGCCACAGCACGTCTACGTCCAGCGTGCCGAGGTAGTCGAGCTTGGCCGTCACGCCGCGCAGATCGCCAACTCCGTCGCCGTCCGTATCGAAAAAACTTCGCGGGTAGATCTGATAGACGACGCTCTTTTTCCACCATTCCATGTCGTTTTCTATCCTATACGGCCCCGGTAATAAAGTAGCGTTGCAAGCTATTCCCTTAGAGCGTGTTTATAAAGGGTCGGGAAGTTTGTTGACATGCAATGAAGACGCGGTTTTTGACCCTCGCCCCTTGTGGGACTTGTAAAGCTGCCCAGCAGAGAGGGCCTCGCGTAGCGAGGGGTGAGGGGGCGACGCGGCAAACTTTAACGGCCCACACAACGAAATACCAATGGGGTGTGTTTTTGGGGAAAACTTTATAAACACGCTCTTACAAAACTGAACTGGCTGTTCTTTTATCTGCCGGGCCGCCCCTGTAAACCAGCATTGTGAGGCCAACCTTACCGTTGCTCCGGGGCCACATCTTTATATTGATAACGCGGAAAGTTGTTGTCGAATTGTAAACTCTGGACATGTCTGAGGTTTGGAAGCCACGACTCCTCACCCGTCAGCAGATG
>JAGLBK010000049.1 GCA_018260275.1 Deinococcus sp. | reverse complement strand
GTTTTTTGTGACCGAGCCAGCCTGCCGCGAGTTTCCACACGCGCTGGAGGAACTGTGCCGCAGTGGGCAGCAACTCGAAGCCCACGGGCGCTGGCACACCCAGGCGCTGCTGCTGTGGCCCTGGCGCGAGTGGCAGCAGATCGCGTGGCACCCGCGCCCGGCCAGCGACTCCGGCCCGCACTACTACCGCCCGCCCTACGGGGGCCACAGCCCACTGACCCGCCTGTTCGCCCAGCTGCTGGGGCGGCAGGTGGTGCTGTGGGACAGCGAAAGCCGCGACTGGACCGCGCCTAAGTGGACTCCCGAGACGGCAGCGGAACTGGCCCGCCAGACCCTGGAACGCACCCGCCCCGGCAGCGTGATCCTGCTGCACGACGGCCCCGGCGTTACCCCCGAACTGCTGCGGCTCCTGCTGGAAGGGCTGGCGCAGCGCGGGTGGCAGGCCGTAAAGCTGAGCGAGCTGCCGCCCCAGCGCATCGGGCTGCGTGACGGGCTGCGGCGGGTATGGCAGAGTTACGGAGGATGACGCCCGGTTCCACTCCCCCCCATACACCTGTACTGTCGCCTGTACTGGCACCTGTCCTGGCCCGGCAGCTCGGGGCGGTCATCGGGCGTGGGACCGTCATCGATCAGGAGGCCCAGCGCCAGTTGACCGGCGCGGAGGGCACGCTGAGCACCCAGCTGTGCCGCTTGCTGGACCGCAGTCTGAGCGAGGTGCGCGGGCTGCTGGAAGTGCGGGCCGACCTGCCGCCGCGCCGCCCGCACAGCTGGACCCTGCTGACCGAGTTCGAGAACGCCGCCTGGCCGATTCTGGCCCTGAGCCATCCCCCCGCCCTGTCAGCGCTGGAAACGGCGCGGATCGCACGGCATCTGGCGGTTTCGCACGTGGCAATGGATCAGGCGAATTACCGCCAGTGGGCCCAGAAAAAAGACGGCCAGGACGGTACCGAGGCGCTACTCCGCGAGCTGGGCAGCGAAATGGGCGACGACCAGCCCCCGACCTGGGCCACGCTGCTGGCCGCCGTGACCACCGTCCAGGTGCAACTGACCATGCTGCACACCTGGGGCGTGCTCTCGGCCTATCTGGGCCTCAATCACGGCTGCCGTGTGGAAGCGGCCCGGTTCCTGCTGGCCCGCCTGAACGAGCAGCCAGCCCTGATCGAGCAGCCCGGACCCTACGCGGCGCAGGCCCTCTGGGCGTCGCTCTGGCTGCTGCACGGCGGATTGCCCCTGGGCAGCCCTGACCAGCTGGACCTGCTGGCCCGCAGCCTGCGCACCCTGCCCGAGCGCACCGTGCGGGCCGAGCTACCGGACTTGCAAACGCTCTACGCCCAGCTGGGCGACATTTTGCCTGAGCTGACCCCAGCCGCCCGCCGGGAACTTAGCGAAAGCCTGCGCGGCATCCAGCCCACGGACCCGCATATCGTCACCACGGGGCTGGCAGCGTCGCAGCAGCCCGGACAGATGGCCTACTGGCTACGGCGGGCCAACGAGGTGCAACTGATCGTGTGCAAGGCTGCTGCGCCGGGAGAACCGCTGAACGTCTATGCGTGGCGCTGGAAAGTGCGCTGAGGGCGGCGCGGGGGTTCTATTGATGACGTGCAAAGTTGACGACGCCTGTCCCTCAGATTTAGCTTTTAGCTCTGGGAAAAATCCTCATGGCCCATGGCTCATAGCTGATGGCCTGGCCGGGTTACACCAGCAGCCGGACATGAACTTACAGCGTCATCAATAAACAAACTGAGCTTCAGCGGTAACTAATGAACTCCAGCAGCGAACCGTCCGGGTCACGGAAATACACACTTTTCCCGGCTCCCTGGGCACCGTTACGGTCAACTGGCCCCAGTTCGACGGCCACCCCATGCCGCCGCAGGTGCCCGGCAGCTTCTTCGGCGGTTCCGTCCCACACGAAGCACAGGTCGCTGTTGCCCGCCTGCACCGGAATCCGTGCCAGCGGCGTGGGCGTGAGGCCGGGGCCATGCAGGTTGAGCTGCTGCGACCCGAAACGGTAAGCGTAGCCCGCCCCGCGCTGAATAACCTCCGCGCCCACCACGTCACGGTAAAAGGCGTTTGAGATTTCCCAATCGCTGACCTTGATAACGCAGTGATCGAGCCGGACGTTCACGCGCCCGCGCCCGCTATACCCATGCCCAGCACATCCTCGGGCAAGGCGATGCGGCCCATGACGGCGGTTGCTGCCGCCACCGACGGCGAGGCGAGGTAGATCTGGGCTTCCTTGTCGCCCATGCGCCCGATGAAGTTACGGTTAGAGGTACTCACGCAGACCTCGCCCGGAGCCAGCACCCCCTGGTGACGGCCCATGCAGGGACCGCAGCCCGGCGTTCCGAACACGGCCCCGGCGCGTTGCAGCGCGAGCATGGTGCCGTCTTCGAGCGCCTGTTCCATGACCTGCGAACTGGCCGGGATGACCAGCAGGCGGGTCGTGGGGTTGACCTTGCGCCCCCGGAGCACCTCGGCGGCGGCGTGCAGGTCCTCGATACGCCCGTTGGTGCAGGTGCCGATAAAGACCTGATCGACCTTCAGGCCGCGCAGTTCGGACACGTCATGCACGTTGTCTACCTCGCTCGGCGCACTCATGCGGGGGTTAAGGGCCGTGAGGTCAAGCTCGATTTCACGCACGTAGGCCGCGCCCGCGTCGGGGTAGACCCACTCGGGGATGTCATAGCCGTAGTCGGTCAGAATTTCGCCGCCCGGCACCACCAGCCCCGACTTGGCTCCGGCTTCCACGCACAGGTTCGCCAGGGTCATGCGCTCGCCGCGCGTAAAACGGTCCCCGGCGTGCATCTCGATACTCTGGTAGGTCGCGCCGTCTGCGCCCAGCACGCGAATCATCTCCAGCGCCACGTCTTTGGCCCCCACACCTGGGCGCAGGTCGCCCGTGAACGTCACCTTGACGCTTTCGGGCACGCGCAGCCAGATTTTGCCGCTGGCCGCCGCCAGAGCGATATCGGTGGCCCCCATGCCGCTGCCGAAGGCCGCCACCGCGCCGTAAGTCGTGCTGTGGCTGTCGCTGCCCAGCACGATCCAGCCCGGCTGAGCCAGCCCCTCTTCCATCAGCACCTGGTGGCAGATGCCGCGCCCAACCTCGAACAGCCGCACGCCTGTCTGGGCCGCGTATTCACGCGCTTCCTTGTGCGACTGAGCCACCGAGACGCTGCTGGCCGGGGCCACATGGTCGATCACGATGCTGACGCGCTCGGGGTACTTGGGTTTGGCCCCCAGGTCACGCTCCATGCGCTCGATAAAGCTCTGGGCAATGCTGTCCACGACCATCACCTGATCGACTTCGACCACCGCGAGGTCGCCCGCATACACGCTCTGGTCGCCCCGGTGGGACAGAATCTTTTCAGCCATGGTCTGGGGTCGAGGAGCCGTCATACCTTCTATTGTGCCGCGTTTGCCAGGTGAAGACGGCGACGTGGGTTACGTCTGTAAAGCCTGCGGAGTACAGCCAAAGTAACGCCCTGGCACGTAAAGCCCCTGTTAAGCCCGCCTGAAGGCCGCTTGACCTGACCGTCAGTCGTTTCAGGACCGCAGTGACAGACTGATATACATGACTCAGGGAACCCTCGCAGGCAAAAAAATCGCCATTCTCGCTGCCAACGGCGTGGAAGAAATCGAGCTGACCAGTCCGCGTGAAGCGGTGCAGGCGGCGGGCGGCACCACGGAGCTGATCAGCCTGAAAGCGGGCGAAATTCAGAGCATGAAAGGCGACATCGAGCCGCAGGCCAGGTACAAGGTCGATAAGACAGTCGATCAGGTCAGCGCCAGCGACTACGACGGTCTGCTGCTGCCCGGCGGCACGGTCAACCCCGACAAGCTGCGGCTCTCGGCGGGCGCGATGCAGTTCGTGCGTGACATGTACGACGCGGGCAAGCCGATCGCCGCCATCTGCCACGGCCCCTGGAGCCTCTCGGAAACAGGGATCGCCAGGGGTCTGAAGATGACCAGCTGGCCCAGTCTCCAGCACGAGCTGAAGCTGGCCGGGGCCGACTGGGTCGATCAGGAATGTGTGACTGACAAGGGAGTGGTCACCAGCCGCAACCCTGACGACCTGCCCGCCTTCAACAGGAAGATCGTCGAGGAGTTTGCCGAGGGCGACCACAGCCGCCGCCGGAAGTAAAGCCGGTCGCAGAAAATGGCCGAAATGACCGGGGAGTAGAGCCAGTGCAGTAAAGGCCATAGAGACAGTGCAGAGGCCAGAAAACCGGTTGTTAACGGCGACCCGGCAGCAGTCATGAAGTTAAGGTCAAGCCGGACTGGCCTGTCTGCCCAGGAAAGTTCTAGGAGTTTCCTGGGCAGTTCGTGTAAGGTGTACACTTCTTTAGAAGCCGGGTGAGATTCCCGGTTCTTTGTACGGGTAGGCAGCCGCTACCGCTTACTCGTGAATTCGTTCACAGGAGCACTTAACCATGAAAACCCTAATCCTCGGTGCTGGTTACGCAGGTCTGGCCGTCGCTACTCAGCTTAAGCCCACCCCCGGTCTGGAAACCCTGCTGGTCGAACAGAACTCTTACCACACGTTTGAAACCCGCCTGCACGAGGCCGCGGCGCACAATACCCGCGTCACGCTGCCTATCATTCCGCTTTTAAAGGGAACGGGCGTGCACTTTGAACAGGCCCAGGTCGAGAGCGTCAATATCGACGAAAAAGAAGTCATCATGAAAGATGGCCGCGTCCTGCTGTACGACACCCTGGTGGTCGGACTGGGCAGCGTGACCAACTTTTACCGTATCCCCGGTCTGGCCGAGAACGCCTCCGAGCTCAAGAGCATCGACGACGCCGATGAAATCTTCAACTTCATCAACCGGGCTTACAGCAGCGACTACGAAGGCAACCGCGACATCGTGGTGGGCGGCGCTGGCCTGACCGGCGTGGAACTGGTCACCGAACTCGCGCAGCGTGCAGAGCAGCTGAGCAAGGCCCGTGGCCTGCCGACCATCAACATCTACCTCGTTGAAGCTGGTCCCCGGATTCTGCCCGTACTCGACGATGCGTTGCGGGCCAAGGCCCAGAAGACCCTGGAAGATTACGGCATTCACATCATGGTCGGCCACCGACTGATGCAGGCCACCACCGACAGCGTGACCGTGCAGACCGCCGACGGACAGCAAAAAGTGCTTCCGGCAGGCAAGATTATCTGGACCGGTGGGATTCAGGCCCGCGACATCGTCAAGGGCGAGAAGCTGGAAAAAGGCCCCGGTGGCCGCATCGCCGTGGACGAGTTCCTGCGGGCCAAAAACTACCCCGAAGTGTTCGTGATCGGCGACATGAGTCTGGCGATGAACCAAGAAGGCAAACCCGTGCCCACCACCGCGCAGCACGCCGGGCAGCAGGGCCGCCTGACGGGCAAGAACATCATGCGGCTGGCCCGTAGCGAGGACCTGAGCCCCTACGAGCCCACCAGCCTGGGCGAATTTGTGAGCCTCGGCGGTCTGATGGCGGTCGGCTGGATGAAGCTGCCCTGGAACCAGAAACTCGCCATGACCGGCGGTATGGCCCACGTCATGAAGAAAGCCAGCGAATGGAAGTGGCGCAGCAGCATCGAGTAATGTTCACGGCGGTCAAGCGCCGAAGTGAGCCTTTAGCCCGACCAGAGCAGTGAACAAAAGCAGGCCGGAACCGCGTAGAGCAGTTCCGGTCTTTTTTTAGGGTTCATATGGTTTTGAACTCTACTTCGCGCCTCCGGGAAAACCACCCGAATCCGCTCTGCTGCGCAGCTTCACAAGTACGCTCCGTTCAAAGCCGTATCTTCTTTTGCTCGCTGCCTTGGTCAAAACGGCACCCGTTAAGGGGCCTGACCGCTTCTTGACCAGAACAGCACCCTTGAAGGGGCTTGGTCGCTCCGCTCGGAAAAATAGTTCGCTTGGGCAAACTATTTTTCAAAGTGGTATCAGTTGCTGGGCGGCGTGTAATCCGGTGTGCTGTCCACAGGCGGTTCGGTCAGCGGTGGGAGCTGATTACCGTCGGCTGCGCTGCCGTCGCCAGAACCGGTGTTCCCGGAATCGGAAGGCTGCAACGTGACGCTGTTGCTACCCGGATCACCAGCAGACGCCGGAGCATCGTTGCCCTGAGGGGTCGCCGGTACGTCCTGCACGCTAGGCACAGGCGCCGGGTCAGGATTTGCTGGCACGACCGGGGCGGGGGCCTGCTCTGCCGGGGCCGATGGCTGTGTGGGCGCTGCGGCGGGGGCAGGTGCCGGGGCCGCCGCTCCTCCCGTCTCCGCATTGGCACTCCTGTCTGTACTGGCACTCTTGGCCCGGCCCGTACCGTCGTACTCCGCCGGGTCCTGCTTTTCCTGGCCGCTGCGAAAGGCCATCTCGACGCCGCGAACGGTCTGGTACGTGATTCCGCCCGGTTCCTTGAAAGTCGTCTTGCTATGGCCCTGCAAGGCCCCCGCCACCGACTGCTGCCAGACCGGGGTGGGCACCGTGCCGGAATAGGCCCAGTCGGGCAGCGCTCCCCCCTGCTCCTTGCCGACCCAGACGGCCCCGGACACCAGCGGCGTCACCCCGACGAACCACAGGTCCTTGACCTCGTTGGTGGTGCCGGTCTTGCCGCCGACCTGCCAGCCGTCGATGCGGGCGCGGGTCGCCAGACCGCCCTGCGAGGCTTGCAGATCGTTGACCACGCCCCGGATCATGTCGAGGCCCAGCCAGGCCGTCTGCTCGTCCCAGACGCGGCGGCTGACCGGTGTATGGGTATACAGCACCTTGCCGCTCTTGTCGGCAAAGCGCCGCACCAGATACGGCTCGTAGTAGACCCCACCGTTGGCAAAGGGTGCATAGGCCGCCGCCATTTGCAGAGGGCTGGCCTCCAGCGTGCCGATGCTGAGGCTCAGGCCCGCGTTGGTGGGCGGCGTAAAGCCCAGTTCGCGCAGCTTGGTCTGGAAGGTTTCCATCCCGATTTCCTGGCCGATACGCACGGTAGGCAGGTTCAGACTGTGATCCAGGGCGTAACGCATGGTCACGTAACGCCCGGTCCAGTGGCGGTCATAGTTCATGGGCTGGTAGTCGCCCTCGATAGGCGAATCGAGCACGGTGTCGTTCTGCTTCCAGCCCTTGGAGAGCGCCAGGGTGTACAGGAAGGGTTTGATGCTGCTGCCCACCTGCCGCCGCGCCTGGGTCGCGTTGTTCCAGTCGTTGGGGCGCACCCCGTCGAAAAGGTTCTGACCGACCAGCGCCATCGCCTCGCCGTTGGCCGGATTGACCAGCGCGATGCCCATCGTCGCGCCGCGCGGCATGTTGGACTGCAAACTGGCTTTCTCGGCGGCCTGCTGCGCCTGCACGTCCATGCCCGTGTAGATTTTGCCGCCGTCGTACAGCGCCTTGCGACTGACCTTGCTGAGCAGTTCCTTTTCGACCGCCTGAAGGTAGTAGTAGTACTGAAACTGGTTGTTATTGCGCCTGCGTTCGTTGGCCGCGTCGATGTTTTCCTGGAGGCGCGCGGGGCGTTCCAGATTGGCCGACTTGAGGGTGCCGTCGTCGTTCCACGAGATGCGCCAGCCCGCCGGGTAGATCGGGGTTTTCCAGGCTTCGTCGGCCTGTGCCCGCGTGACGCGCCCGTCCTCGACCATGCGCCCCAGCAGGCCTTTCATGAGGGGGCGGTACGACTGGAAACTCTTGTAGCGGCGGTTCGGCGCGGGGATGATGGTCGCCAAATACACGCTCTCCGCAAGGTTCAGGTCCTTGGCGTCCTTCTTGAAATAGGCCGTCGCCGCGCTCTGGGCGCCCACGATGTCACCACGCCCGCCGTCGCCCCAGTACACGATGTTGAGGTAGGCGTTCAGGATCTGGTTCTTGTCGAAATCGCGGTCGAGCTGATAGGCCAGCACCGCTTCCTTGAACTTGCGCTCGGGGGTGCGGGCTGCGTGCAGGTCAGCCAGCAGCGTGTTCTTGACCACCTGCTGCGTGATGCTGCTGCCGCCTTCGAGGTCCTTGCGAATCAGGCCCTTGATCAGGCCACGGGCAATGCCCAGGTAGTCCACGCCATGGTGCTCGAAAAAGCGGCGGTCTTCACTGGTCACCACGGCTTTTTGCAGGTACGGGCTGATATCGCTCAGCTTCAGCAGGTCGCGGTTGACGCCGTTGCCGCTGCCCAGGCTGGGCGAGAGCGTACCGATCAGAATGCCGCTGCGGTCGTACACGCGGGTCTGGCCGCTGAACTCCAGCACGTCGAGGTCGGACACGTTGGGCAGGTTGCGGCCCCACATGAACCACAGCACCGCGAAACCAACGAAGGCCAGCAGAATCAGCCCGGCCAGCAGGCGAAAAAACCAGAGCAGACAGCCGAGCGGAACTTTGCGCGAAACTGGCGGATCAGCGCCATCCGGTGAAGCAGGTTGAGAACGGGAACGGCGCGTCATGACCTACAGAATACCGTCCCTGGGTTAAAACTCGCGTCCCTCCAAGGTTGCAGGCGGGAAAGCCGGGTCATTCCGCCTCGGGCACGTCGCAGGTTTCGCGGCTCACGAACTGTTCTAGGCGCTTGCGGTGGCGGCTGCTCCAGTCGATGCTAGGACGCTGATCGCCCTCCGGCAGGTAGCCCAGACGGTAGACCGCCATCAGTTCGAGGTCGCCGGGAACGTGCAAAAGCTGCCCGATGGCCTGCCACTGGCGCGGAATTTCCATCGGCGTGCTGACGAACTGAATCCCCAGGCCCAGCGCCCCCACCGCGTTCCAGATGTTCTCGACCGCTGCCCCCAACCCGAACACGCTGTAAAACCCTGAAAGCTGGCCCGGCACATACTCCGCCTTGTCGAGCAGCGCGGCCAGCAGCAGCGGGCTTCCGGCGACCAGCTTGCGGTTGTCCTCGCCCAGCTTTCGGGGCACGCCCAGCTGCCGCATCAGCTTCAGGCCCGCGTCCGAAAAAATCTGTCTGGTAAAGGGCTTCAGCGGTCCCGGCAGGTGATCGATATGAATGCCGTCGCGCCGCTCGTCCAGTTCGGCCTGGGTAAAGCGGAAGTAGCGGCGGTAACGCTCGAAAAAAATCCCGGCGTCGATCAGTTCGGTCATGCTCTCGCCGGAAATCCGGGCCACCTCGGCGATGGTCGCGGGGTTTTCGATCAGCACGAACCGCCACGGCTGCGAGTTGAAATGGCTGGGCGCGGCCTGGGCGACCCGCATCAGCAGGTGCTGGTGCTCACGGCTGACCGGGTCAGGTTTGAACGGGCCGTTGGTGGTGCGGCGCGAGAGCATTCCTTCGATAAGTTCCACGCAGGTTAAGGTAGCCCACTCCAGACCTCAGGGCTTCCGCAAAGTCGGTTCAATTTTGAACTCGGTGTAAATACTAATGGATGCCCCAGAGAAAAATCCCGATTTCATCAGGAAACAAGTTTCATTCAAGCGGCAGGATTTCTGTTTATCCCGTAATACTGGTTACCTGTTATTCGTTTTTGGGACTTTGCGGTTGCCCTGCTCCAGACCTACCCAGCCCACCTTTGGGCCGCGTGCTGGCCTAGACTGGGGCATGTCGACTCCGGTCCAAATGTTCCGTGCGCCCCGTCCCCGCTGGCCGACTGGCCCGGCCAGACTCCTGCTGCTGGGGGCCTGCGCCGGTCTGGCGGCTGGTCTACCGGCGGGTGCCGCTGCGCCGCTGCCACAGCCACAACAGCGCCCGCTGGTCTCGGCGCGGCTCAAGGCAGACAACGTACTGGCCGTGCTCTATCTGCGCAACTGCGTCACGGCGCTGGAAGCGCAGCGGGCCGCCACCACCAGCCAGAAGTTCGACTTCGTGCCTGCCAGGGCGACCTGCGCCGGGCCTTTTCTGAAGGTCATCTCGACCACTCAGCCCGCGTCGGTCAAAAATTCCAGCATCATGATCGACCCTGACCAGGAAAACTATGTCGTGAATGTCATGACCACGGCGGGTAGGCGCTACCGCTTTGACAGCCACAAGGCGAAAGCCGAGGAACTCCGCTGAAGCCGGGTTACCAGGCCCCCCACGCCCCGAGAACGTAGACCGCCGCACAGGCCAGGGCCAGCCGCCAGTGCCCCGCGCGGCCCGGTCTGGTGCGCGTCATGCCGAGCAGCAGTGCCAGCGCGGGCAGCAGCGCCCACCAGCGCCCGCCGACCAGCAGAGTAAGCACCAGCGCCGCGAGCGTGCCCGCACAAACGGCAAAAAAGAGGGCGTGGTGCGGCCAGCGGGCCAGATCCTTACGCCACCCGAGTTGCAGGCTCAGTCCCAGCAGCAGCAGCACCGCCAGCAGCGCCGCCGTGACGCCCAGCGCCGCGTGACCAGCCTCCTCAATCTTCATCTTTGGCTTCATCTTGGGCGTCGGCGGCCTGGGCTTCGAGGTGCTCGGCCACATGTTCCTCCAGCTGGCCCAGGCGGTGCGTCACCGGATCGGTCGCGACGGTGCTGGCGACTGCCAGACAGACCACGACCACCAGCAGGTCAAGCCGTTTGGTATCCAGGTCCACGAAGGCCAGGGCCGCCAGCGCCAGTGCGCCCACGATCAGCGCGAACCCGCTGCGGTCCAGCAAGGGAAGCCGGGCCACCCGCAGCGTGACCAGGCGCAAAAAGGTCAGCGAAACGAAGGCGATAACCAGCGACCACACCACAAACTGCTGCTGCACCGCGACCTCGTGCGAGTCGGCGCTGCTCAGGCCGTGGCCGATCCCCACACCAAGCACCACCAGACTAAGGGTAAACGGCAGGTGGCCGTACAGCCACGCCAGCATCCGTCCCTCGCGCCCTTCCACGCGGGCCGAAAGCAGCGGCAGGGCGTGGGTCTGATCGAAATAAAGCCGCCAGAGCGCCACGACGGTAGCCATCGACAAGAAGGCGGGCCACAGCGTCATCCAGCTTAGGGCCTGCTTGCGCCCGCCCCCCACGATCTCATTGACGATGCCCCCCATGGCGATGATCTGAAGCAGCCCGACCCGTTCGGGTAGGTGGCCCTCGTGTGGCAGGGCGCTGCGGTTCCTGTCCCGGACAAGCACTGGCGTGACCACGTCAATCAGCAGGGCAAAGCACCACAGGCCCACCTGCCAGGCCGAGCCACCCGGCAAAAAGGCCGAAAGTGCCCACAGCGCGGCAGCCACCCCCGACACCAGCGCGATTCGGCGTGAAAAGGCCACCGTCTCCGGGGCGCGGCGCGTGATCCACAGGTGCTGTCCGGCGTGTAGCAGACGGTTAAAGCCGTAGCCCAGCGCAAAATAGATGCCCGTTTCCTTGAGGTCGCCCCGCAGCGACAGCGCGATCAGGCCCATGCCAACCAGTTCTAGCAGCGTGCCCCAGCGGTAGGCGCGGCTCTCGTTGCCGTAGCGGGCCGCGAAGGTCGCGTTGGTAGACCAGGCCCACCAGATCGCCACGAACATGATCCCGAAAGCCCCGATATTTTCTAGCGTGTGAGAATCGCCCAGCCGCTTGGACAGCTGATCGAAGGCGACCACAAAGATCAGGTCGAAAAACAGTTCCAGCCAGCTGACCTTCTGTTCGACCCCGGCGGGAGTGCCCACCTGCGCCCCGGTTTCCGGCAACTGGGTCAACGCAGTTTCCCGAGGGCCTTGCGAATCAGGGTGTCGGTGCTGGCCTCCGAGTCGGCGGCCAGCAGCTCGGAGACCGCCGCCCTGACCTGCGGTTCGCGGAAGCCCAGGGCCAGCAGCGCGTCTACCGCGTCGCGGCTGGCGGTACTGGCGACCGGGGCCACTTTCCGGCCGCCCAACGCCACAGCACCAGCCGCCAGCTGCTCGGGCACCTTGCCCTGAAGCTCCAGCACCAGCCGCTCGGCGGTCTTTTTGCCGACACCCGACACGCTTGAAAGCAGTTTGACATCGCCCGTCAGCAGGCCCTGAGCCAGCGCCGACACGGGCATGGCCGACAGCAGCGCCAGCCCCAGCTTTGGCCCCACGCCCGACACACTGGTCAGCAGGTCAAACAGTTTGAGACTGTCAGCGTCCGAAAAGCCGAACAGCAACTGGGCATCCTCGCGCACCACGAAACGGGTACTGAATTCGGCGTTCTGGCCCACGACCAGTTTGGCGAGGGCCGGGGCCGGGCACTGCACCTCGTACCCCACGCCCCCCGCAACCACCACGGCGCTGTTCTCGCGCACCTCACGCACCACGCCGGACAGATAAGCAATCATCCGCGCAATTGTAGGGTTTGAGGCCGCCAGACAACCTGACCGGAGGCACTAAAGCCGAGAATGCAGGCGAATCTTATTATCCATTGCGCTGGTAGGGCGCCTGCGTTACCCCCCTCACCAACCCTCCGCTACGCAGCTTTACAAGTCCCGCAAGGGGCCAGGGTCAGGAACGATAAAGCGTTCTGATATCAAATTCAGGCTCAGGCTCTGGCGTGGGTGTCCGGGGCCTCCAGAGCGGCAATCTCGGCGGGTGTGATCTGGTATTTCTCGCTGCACCAGTGGCAGGCCACTTCCTGTCCACCCGCGTCGATCATTTCCTGGCGTTCGGCAGAGTCAAAGAACTTCAGACTGTCGAGGGCCTTTTCGCGGGAGCAGCGGCAGGCAAAGCGGGCGGGCTGGGCATTGGGGGCCAGCTGCACCTCCAGCCCCTCGGTCGCGCGGTTGATCGCTTCGAGCAGACCGCCCCGGCGCATGTTGTCGGTCAGCATGCCCATGGCGCGGATGTTCGCCTCCAGTCGGGCCAGCGTTTCGTCGGTCACGCCCGGCATGGCCTGAATGAGCAGCCCGCCCGCCTGGGCCACGCGCCCGCCTTCCTCGTAGACGCCCAGCAGCACGGCATTGGGAATCTGTTCGGAGGCTCCCAGGTAGTAACTGACATCCTCGGCGATCTCGCCGCTTTGTAGCCGCACACTGCCGGTGTAGGGTTCGCCGTTGTCGAGCAGCCGGGTCACGGCCATTTCGCCGTCCACGCCCACGATGCCGCTCACGTCGAGTTTGCCGTCGCTTTCACGCAGCGGCAGGTCGGCGTCAGGGTCACGCACGTAGCCGCGCAGCCGCCCGTCCACGCTGCCCTCAGCCACGATCCAGCCCACGCTGCCGCCGCCTTCCACCCGCACGGTCACGCGGCTGTCGGTCTTTTTGCCCAGCACCGCCGCCAGCAGGGCGCTGGCACTGAGGGTCCGGCCCAGCGCCGCCGTGGCCGTTTTGCTCAGGCCGTGGCGCAGGCGGGCTTCCTCGACCACCTGGGTCGAATCTATGGCGATCAGGCGCAGGGTATGCCCCGCCGCCGTGCCGCGCAGCAGGTAGGAAGCGGGAAACTGGGAAGTCGTCATTAGGAAATCTTACATGATCGGACTCAAGGCAGGGCGCTCTGGCTCTCATTCTGCCGGGCTGAGCTGCACGCCTGCTCTGTCGAGCATTGCCCGCCAGGGGACATGTCCGGCAAGCTGGCTGCTGACGCGAGTAGATTTGGCGGGTCAATTTGAAGGGAGTTTCAGGAGCCCGCGCCTATCAGTTCTTCCAGCAGATACCGCAGCCGCGTCTGGGCATTGTCCTGGCTGCCATACACGCTTCTGAGCAGTTCGCCGCCCGGCGCGAAGGCCAGCCAGTGCGGGGTGCCCTCGGTGTGCCAGTGGCGGGCAAATTGACCGTCCAGATCGAGGGCCACCGCAAAAGGCAGCCTGGCGAAGTCACGGGCGAACTTGAGCAGCGTGGGTTCGACCTGTTCGCGCGGCAAGGGGCGGTGGCCGTAAGCGGTATGCACCGCCAGCAGGTTGACCTGCCCGCCAAATTCACTGTGCAGCGCCTTTAAAAAGGGAAGACCGCGCGAAACACATCCGGCACATTCCAGGTTGAAGGTCATGACCAGACCGGGGCGTTCCCACTGGGTGGGCGGCGACAGCGGCGTGCCGTAAACAAAGTCGGACGGAGCGGGCCAGTGCATGATGCCCGATGTTAGGTGGCTGGCAGGGGAAATGCAGGTCACGCGGGTGCTTTCTCTGGAAGACTGCAACGGTGCCCGGTTGGCCTGAAGGGCCGCGCCGCTGTCCTGCACGCCGTATGCTGCGGGACATGAAACGCGCCCTGCTTCTTTCGGTGACGGCCCTCCTTACGGCTCAGGCGGCTTTTGCGACGACGGTCGCCGAGGTCAGGAAAAAAGGAACGCTGGTCCTGGGCACCGACCCCACCTTTGCCCCGTTCGAGTTCAAGGGCAGCGACGGCCAGATTCAGGGGCTGGATATCGATATCGCCCGCGCCGTCGCCAGGGATCTGGGCGTCAAACTCGACATCCGGGCCGTGGGATTCGGGGCGCTGATGCCGCAGTCGGTGACCTCAGGCCGGGTCGATCTGG
Source organism: Deinococcus sp. (assembly GCA_018260275.1). Classification (GTDB taxonomy): domain Bacteria; phylum Deinococcota; class Deinococci; order Deinococcales; family Deinococcaceae; genus Deinococcus. Next base: position 256 of record JAGLBK010000049.1, on the reverse strand, counting down.
CCGTCAGTGCCATTACCATTACCCCCGAGCGGGCCAGAATAGTCGGTTTCAGTCAGCCGTATTACCGCTCGGCACAGGTGTTTATCGTCAGGGCGGGCAACCCTGGCCGGTTCGCGTGGCCTGCGGGCAGCGTCAGGGGCAAGACCATCGGCGTGCAGGCCAACACCACCGGGCAATTCGTAGCCAATGACCTGCTCAAGTCCAGGGGGGTCACCATCAAGGTCTACGACGATTTTGCCGCCGGGCTGGCCGACGT
>JAGLBK010000048.1 GCA_018260275.1 Deinococcus sp. | reverse complement strand
GAATTTATTGCCGAACTGGGCCAACTCCCGCTGGAATTCTCGCCCGGCGAGGCGTGGCACTACTCGGCGGCCACCGACGTGCTGGGCTATCTGGTCGGCAAAATCTCGGGGATGCCCTTCGAGGACTTTTTACAGCAGCGGATTCTGACGCCGCTGGGCATGACCGATACTGGCTTTCAGGTGCCGCCGGAAAAGGCCGGGCGCTTCATGACCTGCTACGCGCTGACGCCGGGGGGCCTGCAGGTATTCGACCCGGTGGAACGCAGCAGCTACTCGCAGCCGCCGCGCTTTGTGTCGGGCGGGGGCGGTCTGGTCAGCACGGCTGCCGACTACCTGCGCTTTTGCCGGATGCTGCTGCGCGGCGGCGAACTGGACGGCGTGCGAATCGTCGGCCCCAAGACCCTGGAACTGATGACCCGCAACCACCTGCCGGGCGGCCAGGACATCGCGGCGCTGACCCGCTCCGCTGTGGCCGTCAGCGAGACGGGGTCGGCGGGCGTGGGCTTCGGCCTGGGCTTTGCCATGACGCTGGACCCGGCCCGCACCCTGCAACCGGGCAACCCCGGCGACTTCTACTGGGGCGGCGCGGCGGGAACGTATTTCTGGGTGGACCCCGTGGAGGATATGGCCGTCATCTTTATGACCCAGGCGCTGTATTACCCCGACCGGGTGCGGCAGACGCTCCGCACGATGGTCTACGCCGCACTGGAAGATTCGCCGACTTTGCACGAAACGAAAGCCTGAACTGTCAGGGCAAGGGAGTGTTCCAGTATGTCTCAGCCACCCTCTGAAGGACTGATCGCCGCCCGCCAGCAGATCGACGCTCTCGACGAACAGCTGCTTGACCTGCTGGCCCGGCGCCAGGAGCTGGTGCGGCTGGCCGGAGTCTTCAAGCCGAAGGACAATGCCGAGGCCGTGCGTGCCCCCGAGCGCTTCGAACAGGTCATCGCCACCAGACGGGCCGGGGCCGCCGCCAGAGGGCTTGAACCTGCCGTGGCGGAGGCGGTCTGGCGGGCCATGATCGGAGCCTTTATCGAGTACGAACTGCGGGTCAACCAAGAAGAAGGGCTGACCACCGACCAGTAAAGCTGTCCCTGCCCCCTCCCCCTTTCGGATGACGCCCTGAGCCGCCGGGACTTCTACTCTCTGGGGTATGCCTACCCCGGCACAATTCAACAGACTCGGCGAGGCCCAGCGGCGGCAGATCGAGGCCGAGGAACTCGCTCTGGCGCAGGCCCAGGCCGCACTGCAAGCCGAGCAGGAGCGTCTGCTGGCCGCCCAGCACTACCGCCAGGAACTCCGCGAAGTGTTGAAGCCCCGCCCGGCGTGGTGGCGCTGGCGCTGGCTTTTGCCCGCGCTGCCGCTGCTCCTCGCGGGCGGTTTTTCTGTGCTGCGCCCCGCACCGCCTGCCTGGACCGACGACAGCTGGGGAGGCATTCGCAGCAGCGACCTGCTGGAACGCTGCCGCGACGAGGTGTCGGCCAGAACCTACGGCCACGAGCCTGACCTGCACTTTCCGGATGCCCAGGAGGCGGCCACACAGATTACCCGCAGCGCCGACGGCAAGCGCTGGGACGGCTGGGCGGCGCGGCCCGACGGTTCGCACCTCGACTTCTCGTGCAGCTACGCGGCGGCAGACGGCAGCGTCAGCGCCGAACTGATTCAGGAGGCTCCATGAAACGTATCCCCTACTTGCTGGCCCTGCTCTCCGCTTCTGCCCTGGCACAGCGCCCCGCTGTTTCGCCCGGTACGGTCACACCCACTGCCGCGCCCCAGGCGATCGCGGTGCCCCGCGAGAAAGTCACGCTGAGCTGTGCCGACAGCTACTTCCGCTCGGCGCGCGAAAACTTTTTGCTGCTTGACGAGAATTACCCGACCTGCACTCTGAAACTGCCCCTGGCCCTGCATCAGCGCTGGCCGGGCGAGCGCACCTTTTACGTCATTCCGCGGGTCAGCGCCAGCCTGCTTTCCCGCGACGACCGGGGCAAGGCCCGCTGGACCCCGCTGGCGCCACTGGTCAATCCGGGCGAGGACCCCCTTCACCGCATGGTCCGCTCGGGCGGCTATCAGGCCATCGAATTGACGGGGAATTTCGGCAAGCTATCCAGCAAAGTCGCGGGCAGCAAACCCGACACCGTCAGCGCGGGCGGCAAACTGACCGTGTGCGCCGCGCCCGTCTACCGGGGCGAGGAACCCTGTAAAACTTTCGACGTGGCGGCCCGGTTCAAGGTCTACACGCGCTGAGGCTGAGTTTTTGAAACCGGGTTTCGCTGTAGCGTCATAAAAACGGCGCCCCAAGGTGGATATCCCACTCTAGAGGCGCCGTTCCCGTGCAAATCAGTTCAGCTGGTCGTCGTCCATGATCGCCTGGAGCATCCAGCGAATCTTGTCGATGGTGGCGGCGTAACCGTTGTACATGTCGGCGGTGGCGTGGTCGTTGGCGTCGTCCACGGTTTTGCTGTCGTCGCGGTAGCCCCGGCCCACGCGCGAGAGGTCCTCGACCAGTGCCGAAACCTGCGAACGGGCGTCACGCACGGTTTCGGTGGGCACCTCGACCACGCTGTAGCGGGCAATGTCGGCGGGCGCGGCGACCGGGCTGCCGCCCAGGGCCACCAGCCGCTCGGCCTGCTCGTCGATGGCGGGGAAGATCATGTCGATAAAGTCGTCGTAGGCGAGGTGCAGGTCACGGAAAAAGCGGCCACGGATGTCCCAGTGAAACTTCTTGAACTTCAGGTACAGGGAAATGGTCGTGGCGAGGTTGCGCTGCAACGTCTCGGACACCACGCCGAATTCCTTTTCGGTCAGGTAGTGGTGGTTGACCAGCGCGTTGTTGACGGTGTGCAGGTGCGCGGCGTCGGCGTGGTCGGTACCGGTGGCCCGCACGCCCTTGGCCCCGGCACTCGGAATACCGGCTTTGGCGCTGGTCTTAGTGCTGGCTTTCTTGGTGCTGCTCGATTTTTTGGTCATGGTTTTAGCCTACGTCTCTGCGGGGGCTGCGCCAATACGCTTTTTCTTTACGTTCCGCTGAACAGCATGCGGTTCCCGGTCACGCCGAGGCCGACCTGCCCGGCACCGAGCAACTCGGTCAGGTGGGCGGCGACCACGGCGCGGTTCAGCACGGCGGCCCCGGCATTGGTCATTTCGATCTGAAGGCGGTCACACACGCGGGCCAGCAGTTCGTCGGTGGTCGCCGGGCCTTCTTGCACTGCACTCAGAACGGTGGCGGTGGTGCGCTCGTAGGCCGCCAGATTGTCCCGCGCCAGCTGGCCCAGTTCGCCGACCGGCTCACCGTGGCCAGGCAAAACGGTGACTATTCCGGCCAGTTCGCCCAGCTGCGCCGCACTCGCCTTCTGCTGGCCCGAATCGGCGCAGAAGGTCAGCGGGTGCTTGTGCAGGGCGTCCAGGCCGAACAGTCCGTCGGCGGCGTACAGCACCTCACCGAACCGCACCGCGTACATCTGCGCGGCGTGACCCGGAATCTCGATCAGCTCGGCCCGCACGCCGCCGATGGTTTGCGTGCCAGCGTCCAGCGCCTGCGCGGGGCTGGCCGGGGCCAGCAGAAATTTGGTCCGCAGTTCGGGCGGCGGACAGGCCCCGTACAGAGAGAGCGGCTCCAGCAGCGGGTGGTTGATGATCGCGGCTTCCAGCGGCGGCGCGTAGACGGGCAGGCCGGGAAATTTGCTCAGAATAAACGCGTTGCCCCCGTGGTGGTCGGCGTGGCTGTGCGTGTTCAGAATGGCGCTGGGCCGTAAATCCAGTTCGGCCAGCGAACGCAGCAGCTTGCGGGCGTGCGACTCGTCCAGGCCGGTGTCGATCAGCAGTGCGCCCCCCTCGCCGTTTTCGATCACCACACTGTTGACGGCGCTGGGCAGGTAGTGGATACCGGGGGCAAGGGGCAGCAGGGGCATAGGGGGCAGCTTAGAGCAGTTTGCATAAAAAGGGCACGTTGTTTGTGGCTTTTTATGCCGAGCGGAGCGAGTGACTTTGAATGAGCAGCTGGAATAATGGAGCCATTTGGGGCGGGGTTTCACAAATGGCGTAATTATGAAAGCTGCTCTAGCGGCTGCTTGCTCTGGGCAGGTGGGGTTGCTCTGAGCAGCGGGTCTGGCCGGGCCTTTCACGCAGGGACGGGGGCAACTCAGGAAGGCGAGATTGCGCCGATAGAGAACGAATCGAACTCAAGTCCACCCCGTGGCCCCCTCTGCCCGGCAGCTCTACGAGGCAGTGCGACCAACGGGTTTTCTGACATCGCGCAAAATTGAGGTACACCCCTTTTTGCGCCAGAAAATCTTCACCAGCAGTATTCAGAGCGCGTCAGTCCACCGGGCGCAGCATCGGGGTCAGGCCCAGCAGCAGGCCGAAGCGTTGCGGGCCGCGCCGGTTCCCGTAGTTCCGGTACAGGGCGTCCAGTTCTGCCGCCAGCGCCTCGGCCTCCGCCGGGGACAGGTACAGGGCACCCGACTGAATCAGGCAGGCAGCGGGATGCGCGTCGGCAGGCGCGGCCTCGGTGCTCAGCCACTGGAGGGCGCCGTTTTCCTCCAGCCGCACCTGCATGGTCGCCGAAATCTGCCGTCTGCCATAGCGTTCCAGGTTCTCGAAAAACTCGCTCAGTCAGCTCTCGCCCTCCAGCAGTTTCTCTAAGGTCCGGCGGCTCAGGAGCCGTGTGGGAAACTCGAAATCGGTGGCGACGGCCTCATAGAGCAGCTTGCATAATTACGCCATTTGTGGAACTCCACCCCAAACGCCTTCTTGATCAGAACGGACTCGCTTGACTTGCAAAGCTGCGTAGCAGAGCAAGCCTGACCGCTTCTTGACCAGAACAGCTTCTTGGTCAGAGCGGCACCCGTATGGGGCCTGACCGCACCCATGAAGGGGCTTGGTCGCTCCATTATTCCAGCTGCTCATTCAAAGTCACTCGCTGTCTTGGGCAAAACGGCACCCGTATGGGGCCTGCCCGCCCGCTCGGCTAAAAAGGCGACAAACAACGTGGCCTTTTTATGCAAACTGCTCTATTCCTCTACTGGTCCTCTACTTGATTTGGCCTATAGCCCCGCAAGTAGACATCGTTCAGCATCTGGGCATGGCGATCACGGGGTTACGCGGCTACACGACCATCTGGGCGGGGCAACTGGTGGGTGTGCTGGGGTCGTCCATCACGCGCTTCGCGGTGCCGCTGTGGGTCTGGCAGGAAACGCACAGTGCCACCGCAATGGCGTATATGGGTCTGTTCGCCATGGTGCCGCTGCTGCTGTTCTCGCCGTTGGCGGGGGCGCTGGTGGACCGCTGGGGCCACCACCTGCGCCGCGTGATGATGATTTCGGATTTGACCAACATGGCCTGCGGGCTGCTGCTGCTGGTGCTGCTCTCCGGGCACCAGCTGGCGCTGGGCTGGATCTACGCGGTCATCGCGGCGCAGGCGCTGGCCGAAGCGTTTCAGTGGCCGTCGTACTCGCTGGCCTCCACACTGATGCTGCCCAGGGAGCAGTACGCCCGCGCCAGTGCCATGCAGGGCGCGGTGTTTTCGGTCGCCAGTATCACCGCGCCGATGCTGGGGGCGCTGCTGTACGCCAAAGTCGGGCTGGGGCGCATCGTGCAGCTCGACCTGCTGTGCGCGGCGGTCGCGGTGCTGGCGCTGCTGCCGGTGCTGGTGCCCACGCCCCCGGCCTCGGCCACCGGGCAGCAGGCACAGGGCAGCCTCTGGAAAGAAGCGGTCTACGGCTTCCGGTTCATCGCCTCCTACCCCAGTCTGCTGGCCTTGCAGGGCGTGTTTTTTACCGGCAACTTCCTGTACAACCTGTTTTTCTCGCTCCACAGCGCCATGATTCTGGCCCGCACCGGCGACAATGCCGGGGCGCTGGCCGCCGTCGAAATGGCGGGCGGGGTCAGCGGCCTGTGCGCCGGGCTGCTGCTGACGGCCTGGGGCGGCCCCCGCAGGCGCGTGTACGGCGTGCTGCTGGGCTGGATGATCTCGCTGCTGGGAATGCTGGTCGTGGGGCTGGGGCGCAGCGTACCGGTCTGGATGCTGGGCGTGGTGATCGCTGCGCTGGCCGGGCCGCTGTGCAATTCCAGCAATCAGGCGATCTGGCAAAGCAAGACGCCGCCTGACGTGCAAGGCAAGGTCTTTGCCGCCCGGCGCGTGATCGCCTGGGGGGCCAGCCCGCTAGCGACGCTGATCGCCGGGCCGCTGGCCGACCGCTGGCTGTCGCCGGGAATGCTGCCGGGCGGGTCGCTGGCCCCCATGTTTGGCCCATTGGTCGGCACTGGCCCCGGCACCGGCATCAGTCTGCTGGGCGTGGGGGTCGCAGTTCTCGGCCTGCTGGTCATGGGACTGATGTTCGGGGTGCGCCGGGTGCGCGACGTGGAAGTGCTGGTGCCCGACTTCGAGAGCGTCAGCGCGGCAGCGGGGCCAACCGCGCCGCAATGAACCAGCATCCGCTCAGGAAGCGGGACTCCAGAGGTCGAAGCGCGTGCCCTGGCCCAACCCTGCGGCGCTGGCCCACTGCTGGGCGGGCTGAGCCTTTTTTGTTTCCGGCTGGACCTGGGCAATGCTGACCGCGCCGCTGCCGCAGGCCACGACCACGCCGCCCTCCTCGATTCGCAGCAGTTCGCCGGGCTGCCCCTGCCCCTCGGCCAGCTTCAGGCCGCCGAGCTTGACCCGCGCTCCGTTCAGAAAGGCGGTGGTCTGGGGCCACGCCGCCACGCCCCGGTAACGGTTCACGACCTGCTGCGCCGGGTCCTGCCAGCGCACGAAGCCGTCTTCCTTGACCAGCATGGGGGCGTGGGTGGCCTGAGACTCGTCCTGGGGCGTGGGCGTCAGGGTGTCCAGGGTGGAAAGGGCCTGCACGATCAGCCGGGCGGCCTGGGCGCTCAGGGCGTCGGCCAGCTCGTGGGCGGTCCAATCGGCGGGAATGGGCAAGGGTTCCTGAAGCAGCACCGGCCCGGTGTCCATGCCCTCATCGGTCTGCATGATGGTGGTGCCCGTGACCGCCGCGCCGCCGATCAGCGCCCACTGAATCGGGGCCGCGCCGCGCAGTCGGGGCAGCAGACTGGTATGCGTGTTCAGAAAACCGTAGCGCGGGATGTCCAGCACGCTGGCGGGCAGAATCTTGCCGTAGGCGCACGTCACCGCCACGTCTGCGCCGCAATCACGCAACTGCGCGGCAAATTCGGCGTTGTTGCGTAGTTTTTTCGGCTGGGCCAGCGGCAAGCCCAGTTCGGCGGCGCGGGCGGCCACTGGCGGCGGCGTCAGCTTCAGGCCGCGTCCGACGGGTTTGTCCGGCTGGGCGACCACCAGCACGACTTCAAAGTGGTCCCGAATGGCATCCAGCACCGGCAGCGCAAACGCAGGGGAGCCGAAAAAAGCCACGCGCGGCGTCAAGGCGCTGCCTGCTTCTGCTGTTTTTCCCACACCGACAGGTTATGCAAGAAGGTCTTGGATGCCTGCTGAATCTTGAGCAGGTCGCGGCGGTGGTCGTCGGTGACCTCGGCGGGCAGGTGGTCGAGAAACAGTTTGCCGTCGAGGTGATCGGTTTCGTGCTGAAACACGCGGGCGAGGTAGTCCTCGGCGTCCAGGGTCCGCGTCTGGCCGTCCAGATCGGTGTAGCCGACACTGACGCGCCGGGCGCGGGGCACGCCCTCCTCGTAGATGCCGGGGATGCTCAGGCAGCCTTCCTGGTACGACTTGTCTTTCTTCTTATCGAGCACCTTGATGACCGGGTTGAGCATCACGTACTCGCGCAGCACCCGCGAACGCAGCGGCTTTTCCTGGCCTTCTTTTTCTTCCTCGTCGTCCTCGTACTCGACCGCCACGAACATCCGCACCGGCAGACCAATCTGCGGGGCCGCTAGCCCGACGCCGCGCTCCTCGAACATCGTTTCGAGCATGGTGTCGGCCACTTCGCGCACCGTCTGCGGCTCGAAACCCGGCACGTGCAGGGTGTCGCTGGCCTGAAGCGGCTTGGCCTTGCGGCGCAAGATGGGGTCGCCGTAGAGCCGCATGGGATAGATGCGGGGTTTGCCGCCGAATGAAAGGGTGGGGGTCGGTTCGGGCGTGGTCACAATGCCCCAGTTTAGAGCAGCCTCCATAATTACGCCATTTGGGGAACCCCGCCCCAAACGGCTCCATCATTCCGGCTGCTCATTAAAAGTCACTCGCTCCGCTCGGCATAAAAAGCCACAAACAACGTGGACTTTTTACACAAACTGCTCTAGAACATCCGCTTTTCTCGACCAGAAGCCGGGACGCTTTTGCCGTGGCCGCCGCGCCGCCCGCACAACTCCCATGACGACTACACTGGCCGCATGACGATTCTGCGCGTGGCCGCCGCCGCCTACCCGATCAGTTTTTTCCGGCACTGGGACGACTACGCCGCCAAGCTGACCGACTGGGTGGCGCGGGCTGCCGGGGAGGGCGCAGGGCTGCTGGTGTTCCCCGAGTACGCCCCACTGGAACTGGTCAGTCTGCTGCCCGCCGCGCTGCACCACGACATCCTGGGGATGCGGCCCGCCCTGCAAGCGTTGTTGCCGGAGGTCCTGGCGCTGCACACCCGGCTGGCGCAGGCGCACGGCGTGAGCATCGTGGGCGGAAGTTACCCCGTAGCCCTTCCCATGACCCCAGCGGGGACGCAGGACGGGGGCTTCGTCAACCGGGCGCACGTGTTCGGCGCCGACGGCACGCTGGCGTATCAGGACAAACTGATGATGACCCGCTTCGAGGCCGAGGAATGGCACATCAGCCCCGGCGAGGGCGTGAAGATTTTTGAGGTGCAGGGCGTCAAATTCGGCGTCGCCATCTGTTACGACTCCGAATTTCCGGCGCTGGCCCGCGCCCAGGCCGAAGCGGGGGCCGAACTGCTGGTGGTGCCGTCGTTCACGGGGTCGCCTGCCGGATTCACGCGGGTGCGGGTGGGCAGCATGGCGCGGGCGCTGGAAAACCAGTGTTACGCCGTTCACGCGCCGCTGCTGGCCCAGGCCGACTGGACCTACGCCGTCGAGCAGGCGGTGGGCCGCGCCAGCATCTACGCCCCCGCCGACCACGGCCTGCCCGACGACGGCGTGGTCGCGCAGGGCGAGTGGAACACGGAAGGCTGGCTGATCCGCGAACTGGACTTCGACCTGATTCGTGCGGTGCGCCGTGACGGTCACGTCCTCAACTGGCGGGACCGCGTGGCCGGAGAGGAGCGCGTGAGGGCCGCCCGGCTGAGGTAAGTACTCGGGGCCGTTAAAGTTTGCCGCGTCGCCCCCTCACCCCTCGCTACGCGAGGCCCTCTCTCCTGCGGAGCTTTTCAAGTCCCACAAGGGGAGAGGGTCAAAAACCGCATCTCCATCACATCTTAAAAAATTTCCCGACCCTTTATAAACACGCTCTTAGACCGCCCGGTCAGGCCCCGAGGCTGATGACGTTGCAGGTGCAGCGGGCCAGACTGGTCACGCGGCCCTGTTCGTCGCGGATTTCCACGGTCCAGACCATCACCGTGCGGCCCCGGTAGGCCAGTTTCGCCTCGCCAGTAACCACGCCCTCGCTGACGCCCCGGACGTGGGTGGCGTTGAGGTCCACGCCCACCGCCGTTTGCCGCGCCGCGTCCAGATTGGTCCATGACCCCACACTCGCCATTTCCTCGGCCAGGGCCAGATTCGCGCCGCCGTGCAGGCGTCCAGCGGGTTGCAGGTTGCCCGCCACCGTCATCTCGGCGACCAGCCGCTCGCGCTCCACGCTCAGAAAACGGATGCCCAGGCGCTCGCCCAGCGTGCCGGGCAGGCCGCGCCCGCCGGGGCCGTTGACCAGCGCCGCGACCTGCTCGGGCGACAGGCGTTCAAACTCTTCGGGCGAGGTCGGCAGCGCCTTTCTCAGTTCGGGGTGCAGCGTCATGACCCCAGCATAGACGTTCGGCGGGCCTTCAGCCGTAGCGGGCCGCCAGCGCCGCGCCGATGACGCCCGCGTCGGTGCCCAGCTGGGCGCGGCGAATGGTCACGGGCGCAAAGCCCTGCGAGTATTCGTTGGCGGCCCTTTGCACGCCGTTAAAGAAATAGTCACCCACGCTGGCGACCCCGCCGCCGATCACGAACACTTCCGGGTCGATGATCTTTTGCAGGTCGGCCAGGGCCACCCCGATGTGTTTCATGGCCTGCTCGACCACGCGCCGCACGGCGGGCTGCCCCTGTTCGGCCAGTTGAAACGCCTCGGGCGTGCTGACCTCGCGGTTCAGGGCGTAGCTGGCGTCCCGCGCAATGGCGGTGCCGCTGGCGACGGCTTCGAGTGCGCCGTCCAGCCCCGCGCCGCTGACCGGGCCGCCCGGTTTGACGGTCATGTGGCCGATCTCTCCGGCAATGCCGTGCCGCCCACGCCAGATTTTGCCGCCCAGCACCAGCCCCGCGCCGATGCCGGTGCTGACCGTCACGTAGATGCTGCTCTCGGTGCCGCGTGCCGCGCCCAGATGCGCTTCGGCCAGGGCGGCGGCCTTGGCGTCATTTTCCAGAATGATGCGCTGGCCCAGGCGTTGGCGCAGCCCGTCGACCAGCGGCACGTCGGTAAACCCGTAGATGTTGGGCGCAAATTTGACGCGGGTGCGCTCGGCGTTCAGCGGGCCGGGCACGCCCACACCAATCAGCCGCGCTCCGGGCTGGGTTTCCTGAAGGGTCAGCACCTGCGCGGCCACCGCGTCAAGCACCGCTTCCCAGCCTGTTTCGGGGGTCGGCTGCACGTGCCGCCCCACCAATTGATCGCCGCGCAGCACGCCGCAGGCAATCTTGGTTCCACCGATATCCACACCAATGCTGATCTGTTCTGTCGCCGTCATCGTGAGCCTCGCTTTGAAATCGAATTTTAAGGGTCTAGGGGGAGTTGCCAACAGGTTACGGCGTTGGGCCGGGGAGTTCACCCAGATCTTCCGAGTCGTCGCCGTCCATGATCGCCACGGCTTCCTCCCACTGCACCTCGGGCACGTACAGGCCGACGTTTCCCAGGTAGCCGCCCGTTTCGATCTCGATGACCGGACTCGCCATGACCCAGTTGAAGGGGGTACGCATGACGCTGACCACGCCGCCCTGCGCCAACGTGCGCCGCCAGCCCTCGGCCAGCAGACGCGGCAGGGTGTCGAGGCGCACCCAGATGTCGCCCTGGTAACGCACCTTGTCCTCGAAGGCGGGTCCGGTCACGCTGTCGGCTCCGGTGTGACCTGGGGCGCGGCAAAGAACGGCTGGAAGGCGGCCTTCACGTCGTCCGGCAGTGGGGTGGGGCGCAGCGCCTGATCCACGTGCACTTCCACGCTGCGGGCCACCGCACTGACCACCCCGTCGGCCAGCATCCGCGAAGCGACCGTCCACGACGAGGTGCCGACGCGCTCGACGACCGATTCGACCACGACCTCCTGGCCCAGTTTGATCTCGTGGCGGTAGTCCAGTTCGACCCGCGCCAGCACGGTACGCAGCGGGGCCGAAAGGGTGTCGCGCAGCATGATCATGCGCGAAGTTTCGAGGTACTGCACATAGATGGCGTTGTTCAGGTGGCCCATGGCGTCGGTGTCGCTGTAACGCATCTGAATCGGGGTGCGGTGCGGGCGGCTCCAGTCGAGGCGCTGAAGCTGACGTTCTAGGCTCGGCTGGGAATGGGGGGCGGGATTCTGGCCCTGAACAGGTGTTGTACTCATCCCCCTTAGTGTAGGCGGCGTATTCTCTTAAGCCGATGCGTGCCGATGCTGCTGCCCAGACTGCTGTGCCGACTGCCCCCGATCCGGCAGGGTCGGGCGCGGCGTCCGGACCGGCCAGTACGGCAAAAGCCAGCGGGCCAGCACGTAAAAGCGCCCCTGAACCTGAAGCCGAGTGGCCGCCCGAGGAATGGGTAGCAGACGCAGAAGGCAGTGGAGGCCTAGACCCTGACCTGTCCGGGGAAAACGGCGTGGACGCGGATACCGACGAGCTTTCACCGCTGGGCAGGCGCGGCACCCTGCTGGGACGCTGGGAACCGCTGAGCCGCTCACTGGGCCGCCTGCCGATTACCATGATGATGACCAGCCTGCTGCTGGCGCTGGGCATCGTGCAGCTGACCTTTCAGATCGGCAACAGTATTTACCGCACCGTGGTCTGGACCGAGGACACCCGCGCCACCCAGGGCCGTATCGCGGGGCTACAGCACGACGTGCAGGTGCTTCAGGACGCCGAGAAGATGGCGACCGACCCGGCCTACCTGGAACAGCTGGCCCGCTGCCAGGGCTTCGTGGGCGGCAAGGAAACCGTGGTGGTGGCGACCAACGCCCCGGCCAATCCGGGGTCGAGCTGCGACGCCGTGCGACTGCCCTGAGGGCTTACCCTGGCGTTCAGACAGGGCAAATGAACGGAACTTAACCCGGCTGTGGCCCAGGCCCACGGCGGCGGGCGCTACAACAGCAGCCAGGAGGCCCCCCTATGACGAGCCTAAGCCAGTCGACCCTCAGCCAGTCCTTCGAGCAAGCAGTCACCGCGCCGCCCGCCGTCGGCGACCTGACCACACAACTTCTGCCCCTGGGACGCGAACTGGAAACCCGCCTGCTGCCGCCGGGCGTGCGGGACGCGCTACTGGGCGAAGGAATCGGCCATCCGCTGCACCCCGTGCTGATTCACCTGCCCCTGGGCGGCTGGATTCTGGCCGCCGCGCTCGATTTCTGGCCTGGCGCAGGCCATGAACAGGCCGCCGACCGCGTGCTGCTTCTGGGAACGCTGGGCGCGGTGCCGACCGTGGCGGCGGGCTGGACCGAGTGGACCTGGCGACCCATGTCCCGGCAGGCCCGCAACACCGCTACCGTCCACGGCCTGGCCGAGGAGACTGCCCTTTTCCTGAACGTGGCCTCGTTGGTGGCCCGCCACCGGGGCCAACGCGCTCTGGGTAAGGCGCTCTCGCTGGCGGGGCTGGGGCTAGCTCTGGCGGGTGGGATGCTGGGCGGCCAACTGGTCTATGGACACGGCGTCGGTATGGCGGGGCGCAAGTAAACACACGTCAAATACGCTAGTTAGAGCAGTTCTGCGAATGATGGGTACGTCGGAACAACACCGCCGCCCCCTTCATGCTACGTCCTGCTCTTTCTTGTTTACTCGTTCCACTCGGCAAAAAGATGGTCAAAAGAGCACCACCCTTTTGCAAAATGCTCTAAACGGGCTACAGCCCCCCACGCGGGTTGACGTCTACACGCACGCGGGCTTTCCAGGTGCGGCTATCGAGGATACGCAGCAGTTCGCCGAGGCGCTGGTCGCTCCTGGCCCGCAAAAAGATGTGGTAGGGATACACGCCGCGCAGCCGGGCCACCGGGCTGGGCGCTGGCCCCAGCACCTCGGTTTCGGTGGCTCCCGCGCCGTGCAGGGCGGCGGCCAGTTCGTGCGCTGCCAGCTGCGCTTTGTGCGCCTCCCGCGCAGTAATTTCGATCTGGGCGAGGCGGGCGTGCGGCGGGTAGCCCAGTTCCTTGCGGGCGCGTTCCTCGGCCAGCGGGTAGGCCAGGGCGTCCTGGCCCGCGACCAGCACGCGCAGCGCCGGGTGGCTGGCCTGAAAGGTCTGCACCAGCAACAGTGGGGCGCGGCGGGGGTGCCACTCGGCCAGCTGGCGCAGCAGGCGGTGGTAGCGCTCGCTGGCGCGGAAGTCCGACACGCTCAACCAGGTGTCGGCCAGCGTAACCCCGATCAGGGCCAGATTTGGCGGCGCTTCTTGCGAAAGCAGCAGCTGCGTGGCGACCACTACCCCCGGCCCGCCCGCCTGCCACGCCGCGAGGTCGTCCTGATGGTCCTTGTCGAGCCGCAAGACTGGAAAGCCGGGTAGCAGACGGCGCACCTCCTGGGCAATCCATTCGGTGCCGGGGCCACGCGCCTTCCACATCCGTTCGCCGCAGTGGTCACAGCGGTCGGGGATGGCCTCGTGGTACCCGCACTGATGGCAGGTCAGCTGGCGGGTTTCCTGGTGAAAGCGCAGCGGCACGTCGCAGTTTTTGCAGTGGGGCGTGTGCTCGCAGTTCGGGCAGCGCAGCAGCGCCGAATACCCGCGCCGGGGGGCCAGCAGCGCCGCCTGCCTTCCGCGCTCCTGCACCTGCCGCAGCAGCCGGGCGAGGTCGTGGCTGAGCGGATAGCCCAGGTCACCGGGCGTCAGATGCACGCTCGACAGCGGCCCCAGTTCGGGCTGCTCGGGCGGGCTGGCGTAGTCCACGACGTGAATCCGGGCACGTGGTGGCGGCAGCACCACGCCGGGCACAGGCACACTCTCGGCGGCGGGCACACTGCCCATGTAGGCCAGCGCCGCCCCGTGCGCCGCCGCAATCCGGGCGGCCACGTCCGGCAGAAAGGCCCGCGAACCGCTCAGGAGTTTGTGGGCGTCGCTCGCCTCTTCGAGGACCACGACCAGCGCCGGGTCTGCCAGCGGGGCCAGCAGTGCGTGCGAACTGCCGATCACCAGCCGCGCCGCGCCCATGCGGACCAGCCGCCAGCTTTCTTCCCGCTGCACGTCGCTCAGGCCCCCGCTGATCTGCACGGCCTGCGTTCCGGCCCGCGCCGCCAGTCCAGAGAGTCCGTCCCAGGCGCGGCGCAGCGTGGCGTGGTCGGGGGCCAGCACCAGCACGCCCCGGCCCTGTTCCAGCAGCCGCAGCA
>JAGLBK010000047.1 GCA_018260275.1 Deinococcus sp. | reverse complement strand
CCGGGACGGAGGGAAACTCACGCTCTGGTACGCGAGAAGACGCTTTCCGCGTCTTCTGCATGTATGGGCTGACGGGGGCTATGCTGGAAAACTCGTGGATTGGGCGAAAGAAATGCTGTCCTGGACGCTGGAAATCGTTAAGCGGAGTGATTCCAAAAAGTTTGAGATTCTGCCGCGCCGCTGGGTAGTGGAGCGCTCACTTGCTTGGTTGACTCGCTCACGAAGACTCGTACGGGACGATGAGGGACGGGCGCACACCACCGAAACTTGGTGCTATATCGCCAACATCCGGCTGATGCTCAGACGCCTTGAACCTGCTCGAGAGGCTTCATAAACACGCTCTAAGGAGTGCTCGTGGGTGCGGGCGAACCCACATCGGACGCGGGCGTTTCGGGCACCACCTCGGGCGGCGTAGCTGAAGAAGTGTTCTCAGGGGCCGGGGCAGGCGAAGCAGAACTGCTCCCTGGGACTGCCGTACTATCCGCCGGAGAACCCGTTTCCGGAGACGCGGGGGCCGAACTGGTTTCCGGCGGCGTTACGGGAGCGGGCTGCGCTGCACTGCGGCCAGTCCGGGGCGTCCGGGAAGGACCGCCCGGCGGCGACTGCGCTGCACGTGTGGGCGACTGAACACCGCGCTGACCAGCAGGTACGGACTGCGGCGCCGCGGCTTCCGGCACCGGAGCTACAGCTGGGGGCGGCGGTTCGCTGGGCGTTGAGGGCACCGTCCGGCTGATGGTGTCCTGGCTGCTGGACTGCTGAACCTGTCTGGTGGTGTCACTCTGGCCCTGCTCCTGCGGCGCCGCTGGCTGCTGGGTCGCCTGCCCGCCCTGTAACTGCCCGGCCTGTAGCTGCTGGGCCTGCTGCTCGGCCTGCTGTTGCTGGGCCAGGGCAATGGCGCGGGCCTGGGCTTCCTGCTGTAGCCGGGCCTGGCGCTCCGCTTCCCGGCGGGCTTCCTCGCGCAGGGCCGCCTGCCGCTCGGCCTCCCGCCTGGCCGCCAGCGCCTTTTCGTAGGCCACGCGGGCTTCTGCACGCTGCTGCTCGACTTTGGTCCAGGGAGTGATCACAGTGTTGACGCTGTTGTGGGGCTGCGGCTCGGCCACCCGCGACGCAGGCACGCCCCTGACCTTGCCTCCCACCGCACTGACCGGCACCGTCGCGCCGGTGCCCGGTGAGCGCCGGATGGTCGTGACCGGATCGACAGGCACGGGTGCAGGCGTCTGGACCACCTTCCACAGGATTCCCAGACTGCCCAGGAACAGCGCCGCACTCACGCTGCCCCAGAGCGCCACGTTAGGCTTTGAAGGCACAGGGACAGGGGCCGCCTGTTGCGCCTGCCCCGTTTGTCCCATGTCAGTTGGCTGCTCCACCGAAAAACACCTCCCAGGTGCCGACCTATCATATGCAGCCCCCCGCCGGAACGGGTGAGCCGGGTCACACTCAGTACACCGCGGTTAAGTACCTGCCGGGTGATGACTAGGTCATCGCCCCGAGCGGACTTGCGAAGCTGCGAAGCAGAGCGAGAAGGCAAAAGTAGCTCTGGGCGCAAGTGGAGCGGGTTCGGGTGCTTTTCCCGGACACGCGTAACTGTAGCCGGGAGCTACTTAATCTTTAGATTAACCGAGCGAAGCGAGAATCGTCAGAAGTACGTTGTACTGGGAATGGAGAGGTTTCGGCATTGTTCTGAAAGCTCGTAATGTTAAGTACAACGTACTTGGCAGCCGCGCCTGCTGAAGCGGACCTTAACGCTCAGGCGAGGCCAGCGGCTTGGCCAGCACGACGTGCACCGTCCCGTGTCCCAGCCAGGGTTTCCAGAAGGGGCTGCGCCGGGAAGCGATCAGGATAAACCCCTGTTTGGCGTACACCTTCAGAGCGACCTGATTTTCCAGCGTGGTCGACAGCTGCACCCCGCGCACGCCCAGCGCGTTCAGGCGCTCCAGGTAGTGTTCCAGCAGCGGTCGGCTCAGGCCGAAGCCCCGCGCCCCGGCCAGCAGGTTCAGGTGCAGGTGGGCCGGAAACACGTTCCAGTCGCCATGTGGCGACGAAAACACCTGACCGCGCACAAAGTAGGGCAGCGCGGGCCAGGGACGCCGGTAGCGCCCGCTCAGCAGGCCCGGCAGCATGACCCCGAACACCACGCGCAGCACGGCCCTGGTGTAGACCGCCTGGTCAGGGGCGCCCAGAATGTAGCCCTCGACCTGTCCCCGGCGCTCGGCCACGAAGGCGACCCGGCCCGCGCCCGCAAAGTAGGGCCGCACCCATAGGTCGGCAAACAGCCGCTGATCCGGAAAATACCGCGCGGCACTCTCACCGAAAAACCCTGTCTGATACGCCACTTCCCCGATGGGCTGCTCGTCGGCGGGGGTGGCCTCCCGAATGGTGAATTCGGCGGCGTCAGGCAGCCCGTCAGGGGCCGACATCAGCCGTCTGTCCCGAACGGCCTTTCCGGCAGTTCCCCGCCCGTAAAACGCTTGGTCAGCCAGCGGTCAAAGCGGGCCATGTTGTCGGCCTGACGCTGGTACGCCCCATTGATGGCCCGTAGCCGTAGGTGCAGTCGCCGCAACTGCTCGTCGCTTAGGGGCACGTCCCCGCGCTGCCAGTCGCGGCGGTAGTAACCCGCGATGTCGTGGGTGGCGCGGCGCAGCACTACCATATCGCGGGCTTCCTCCAGGGTCATGCCCAGCGCCCGAAGGTCGATCAGGTCGCGCAGCAGCCGCAGCGAGTAAGGCCCGTACAGCGATCTCCCCGAGGCCGTTACCTGGTCGGGGGTCAGCAGCCCCAGTTCGGCGTAGTGCATAACGGTGCGGCGCGTGACCCCGGCTTCACGGGCCAGTTCCGCCGTCGTGAAAAAGCGGATGTCCGGACTGGCCCCGGACTTCAGTGCTAGGGGCTGAACACTCACGGAACGATAACCACCTTCCCGGTCACGCGCCGCTCCAGCAGATCGCGCATGGCCTGTGGGGCGCTCTCCAGCGAGTAGGTGCGGCTGACCAGCGGGCGCACCTTGCCTTCGCCGATCCAGGCAGCCAGCTGCGCCAGATGCGCGGCGTTGCCCCTGGAGTCACGTTTGGCGTACTCGCCCCAAAACACCCCGACCAGTGAAGCGCCCTTGAGCAGCGGCAGGTTCAGGGGCAGCTTGGGAATCTCACCGCCCGCAAACCCGATCACCAGATAACGGCCCTCCCAGGCAATTGAGCGGAAAGCCGCCTCGGCATACTGGCCGCCCACCGGGTCGAAAATCACATTCGGGCCTTTGCCGTCTGTCAGGGTCTTGAGGCGTTCACGCAGGTCCTCGCGGCTATACACAATAACCTCATCTGCGCCGTGATCACGGGCAATCTGCGCCTTTTCCCCGGTGCTGACCCCAGCGATCACCTTTGCACCAATGGCCTTGCCGATCATGACCGCCGCGAGGCCCACACCGCCCGCCGCGCCGAGTACGAACATGGTTTCGCCTGCCCGCAACTGGCCCCGGTCAAGAACCGCGTGCATAGACGTGCCGTAAGCCAGCGGCAGCCCGGCGGCAACCTCGAAGGGTAAGCCCTCGGGCAGCGGCATGACCACGGCGGCGGGGGCCCTAAGGTGCGAGGCAAACGCCCCGGTGCCGGTAAACGCCACCACCCGCTGACCGACCTGCAAGTGCCGCACGCCCTCGCCCACGGCGCTCACCACGCCCGACGCCTCGGCCCCGGGCACAAAGGGAAGGGGTGGTTTGATCTGGTACTGGCCCATGACCATCAGCGCGTCGGGGTAGTTCACGCCCGCCGCCCGGACTTCCAGGACCACCTCACCGGGGCCGGGAACGGGGTCGGGCTGCTGCTGCACGGTCAGGGCTTCGGGCTGGTCAAATTTTTCACAGGTCAGGGCACGCATTGAAAACCTCCGGGAATAGGGAAAAAGGAGCAGAAGAGAAAAGCTCGAATGGCCTATATTAACGCCAACGTACACAGTAGACGCACACGGATAATCTGCCCCCCGCCTCCCGCCCGCAAGGAGTTTGACCATGGCCCCCTTTCTGAGTAAACGCGACCTGCAATTTCAACTGTTCGAGGTGCTGGACACTGCCGGGCTGCCTCAGCGCTCCCGCTACGCCGATCACAGCTGCGAGGTCTACACCGATATTCTGAACCTTGCCTACAACGTGGCCGAGAAGTATTTTGCCAACCATACCCGCGCCGCCGACCTGAACGAGCCGCATATCGAAGGCGGTAAGGTCAAACTGGTGCCGGAAGCTAAGCAGGCCATGGACGCCTTCCGGGACGCCGGGTTTTTCAGCGCCCACCACGACGAGGAACTGGGCGGGTTGCAACTGCCCTGGGTGGTTATGCAGGCGGTGCAGGCGCACTTTCAGGCGGCCAACCCTGGAACGGCCAGCTATACCTTCCTGACCATCGGCAACGCCAATTTGCAGCGGGTGTTTGCCAGCCCCCAGCAGCAGGAAAAGTATATGCGTCCGCTGCTGGAAGGCCGCTGGTTCGGCACCATGGCCCTCTCCGAGCCACATGCCGGGTCCGGGCTGGCCGACATTACGACCACGGCGACGCTGCGTGAGGACGGCACCTACAGCCTCAGCGGTACCAAGATGTGGATTTCGGCGGGTGAACACGAACTGTCGGAAAATATCGTTCACTTGGTGCTGGCCCGTATGAGGGGCGCTCCGGCGGGGGTCAAGGGCATCAGCCTGTTTCTAGTTCCGCGTTACCGCATCGGCGTGGACGGCCGTGTCGGTCAGGGAGACGAGAAACAGAGTAATCATGTTGTACTGGCCGGGCTGAATCACAAGATGGGGCACCGGGGCACCACCAACACGCTGCTCAACTTTGGCGAGGGCGGCGAGACCATCGGCGAAATCGTGGGCGAACCGGGCCGGGGCCTGGCGCAGATGTTCTACATGATGAACGAGGCCCGCATCGGCGTGGGGATGGGTGCCGTCATGAGCGGCTACGCGGGCTATCTGGCGAGCCTGGAATACGCCCGTGACCGTGCCCAGGGCCGTCTGCCCAGCAACAAGGACCCGCACGCACCGGCCATTTCGATCATCGAACACGCCGACGTGAAACGGCTGCTGCTGCGCCAGAAGGTCTTTGTGGAAGGCGGGCTGGCGCTGGGGCTGTACGCCGCCTCGCTGGTAGACGACCTGCACACCGGCCCCGAGGAACACAAGGCCGACACCGCCCTGCTGCTGGATTTGCTGACGCCGATTGCCAAATCCTGGCCTAGCAAATATAGCCAGGAGGCCCTCAGCGACGCGATTCAGGTAATGGGGGGCGCAGGCTACACCCGCGACTACCCGGTCGAGATGTACTACCGCGACAACCGTCTGAATCCCATCCACGAGGGCACCGAGGGCATTCAGGGCAATGACCTGCTGGGCCGCAAGCTGACGGCAGGCAAGGGCCGCGCCCTGGAAGTGCTGCTGGAGCGCATCCAGACCGACCTGAAAGCCGCCGAGCCTCTGGACGGCGTGACCGAGATTCGCGCGGCGCTGGCTCAGGCCGTGCAGGACTGCACCGGGGCCATCCGGACCATTCTGGGCAAAGCGCCTGACCTCGGCCCCGACCTGTTTCTGGCAAACGCCAACAGCGCCCTGGAAATGGTGGGGCACACCGTCGTCGGCTGGATGTGGCTGCGGCAGGCTATAGCGGCGGCACGCGCTCTGTCACAGGCTCGGGGCGACGACCAGCACTTCTACCAGGGCAAGTTGCAGGCTGCCAGATTCTTTGCCGTCTACGAGCTGCCGAAAGTCAAACTGCACGCCGACCTGCTGGCGAGCGCCGACACAACCACCAGCGACATGCAGCCGGACTGGTTCTAATACCGATTACGGGTACAGACCTGCTTTTTTGCTGCGTCGGAGCAGACTGAACATAAACGAAGAGGTAGACACAAATCAGCCTGATCGAGTTTGACGTGATTCGATCAGGCTGGATGATTTGTGCTGTTCGCTCAGGGCATGTTTATAACCTCGAGTGCTAGGGGTTGCGAACAATCACTTCTCGTCGTGGACGACAAATTCCCGTTTGCAATTTTAGCTGGATTTTCCCTTTAGCGTATTTTGCTGTTAAAATTTTCTAATAGCAGAATATGCTCACTGTTTCGAGTGTAAAACCAATTGAGATAATTCCAAAAACACTGTGTCGGACGATAATTTACAAGGTAGGAGCTTCTGTCTGCTTTACGTTGTCCCCTAGCACTCGAGGTTTATAACAATGGGCCGAACGGTTTCAAAATCCTGTTCTGCAAAGCGCGACCAGCACGAAGTTTGTAGCTCCTCCACCTTTGCGGGGGACTCGTTAGGGCTGCCTGGCAGAGGCTGGGACTCGTAGAACGCGAAGCGAGGGGGGGTAAGGCAGACGCCCTCCCAACGCAATGAAACCAGGATTTCCCTAGATTTTCCGAATAGGCACTAAGTCCTGTGCTCTGAGACGGGGCCGAGCGACCCAAACCAAACAGGCAAATCCAAGCAGGAAATAAAGAATGGCCCGGCAGGTAAGTTCAACCCCATCAGGCCAGTCTGTTCAATTCATAGGCTCAGGCAAAGCGCTCTAGCTCGGGATGGGCCTTGAGCTGCTGAACCACCTTTTTGATGTCCTGGGTGCGGTCTTTGCGGACCACCAGCGTCACCTCGTCGGCCCGGACCACCACCACATCCTCCAGGCCGATGGTGGCGATCAGGTCGTCGCCGTTGGTCGTATACAAGATCGCGCCCCCAGTGTCCAGGCCAACGTGGCGGCCCACCGACACGTTCTCGCCGTCACCCTTGAGTAACCTTTCCAGGGCATTCCAGTCGCCCAGATCGTCCCAGCCGAATTCCGCCGGAATCACCGCCACCTGGTCGGACTTTTCCAGAATCGCGTAATCGATGCTGATTTTGGTCAGGGTCGGAAAGACTTCGCGCACGGCGGCCGAGTTGTTGCCGGGCCGCGCGAACGCCCCAGCGAGCGCCTGATAAAGCTCGGGCTGATGCTGCTCGAAGGCCTGCAAGATAGCCTGCACTTTCCAGATGAACATGCCGCTGTTCCAGCTGAAACCGCCCTGTTCCAGAAAGCCCCTGGCGGTCTGCTCATCGGGTTTTTCGGTAAAGCGGTTCACGGCGTAGGTCGGCAGTTCCCCGCCCAGCAGTTCCGGTCCCTGCTGGATATACCCATAGCCCGTCGCCGGAAACGCGGGGGTAATCCCGATGGTGACCAGCTTGCCCGTCGTCTCCGCGACCTCGATGGCCCGCCTGACCACCCGTTCAAACGCCTCGGGGTCAGTGATGCGGTGATCTGCCGGAAACACGCCCATGATCGCGTCTGAATCAGGCTGGTCACGCGCAATACGCAGCGCGGCATACAGCACCGCTGGGGCCGTGTCGCGTGCGAGCGGCTCGACCACCAGGTTCTCCAGCGGCATGTCGGGCAACTGTTCGAGCACCTGCCCCCGGTAGTCGTTACCGGTCACGACCATCACGTTCTCGACCGTTCCGCTGATCTGCGCCAGCCGGTCGCTGGTCGCCTGCAACAGACTGCGCCCGGACTCGTCCAGCGTCAGAAACTGCTTGGGACGGTGACGCCGCGACAGAGGCCAGAAGCGTTCGCCGCTGCCACCGGCCAGAATAACGGGAAGAAAATGGGTCATTGCAGGCTCCTTGTAGCCGGGTCAGTCGAGAAGACCGTACACCGCACGCGGCCCATATCCTCCCAACAGGAACGAACCCTGGGCAGTCCAGCTACAGGGCTTTGTTTGTCAGGGAAACTTTCTTCCCGCAGTACGCCAGTACGATTCACCGGGCTATTTTACATCCCGCCTTGTAACGCAGCAGACGATTTCTGAAGAAAATTAAGCTAAGTACCTGCTGGGTGATGACCAGGTCATCGCCCCGAGCGGAGCGAGAAGGCAAAAGTAGCTCTGGGCGGAAGTGGAGCGGGTTCGGGCGCTTTTCCCTGACACGCGTAACTGTAGCCGGGAGCTACTTATCTGACGCTTTTTACACCCGCTGTCCCTGGTGTATCAAGAGTCCATCAGCAAGATGAGAAGATTGGGGCCTCGGCTCACGATTAACATGGGAGCTGTGAAAGCTATCATTCCAGCCGCTGGCCTGGGGACCCGCCTGCGACCACTGACCTTTACCCGGCCCAAGCCGGTCCTGAGGGTCGCCAACGAGCCGATCATCCGCCACGCGATCAAAACGTTGCAGGACGCCGGAATAGAGGAAATCGGCGTGGTCGTCTCGGACATGACCCGCGACGAGATCCAGCACGCGCTACGCAACATCAAATCGCCCGCGATCACCCTGATCAATCAGCACGAGCAACTGGGCCTGGGCCACGCGGTCCTGGTCGCCCGCGAGTGGGTCGGCGACAGCGATTTCTGCGTGTATCTGGGCGACAACCTGTTCGAATTCGGTGCCCAGCCTTTCATCCAGCATTTTACCAAAGACCATCCCGACGCCCTGATCGCTCTGGTCGAAGTCGCGGACCCCACGGCCTTTGGCGTCGCCCGGATGGACGGCGAACGCATCGTGCAGCTGGTCGAAAAGCCCAAAGTTCCGCCGAGCAACCTGGCGGTGGCCGGAATCTACTGCTTTACCCCCAGAATCTTCGACATTCTGGCCGTGCTGAAGCCCTCCGAGAGGGGAGAGTACGAAATCACCGACGCGATCCAGGCACTGATCGAAAGCGGCGCACAGGTCACCGGGCAAAAAGTGCAGGGCTGGTGGAAGGACACGGGTCGCCCCGTCGATCTGCTCGACGCCAACCGCCTGCTGCTCGAGCGTGTGGTGCCGGAAATCAAGGGAGAAGTGATCAATTCGCGGATTTCCGGTCGCGTCTCTATTCCAGCGAGCGCCCGAGTGGTCAACAGCAAGATCGTCGGCCCCGTGCTGATCGGCGAGAACGTGGTGATCGAGGACGCTTACATCGGCCCCTTTACCAGCATCGGGCGCGACACCTCCATCCGTCAGGCGGAAGTCGAACACAGTGTCATTGATGCCGAGACGATCATCGAAAACCTCGACACGCGCCTTCAGGACTGCCTGATCGGTGTCCGGGCTCAGGTGCGCGGCGGACGCAAGGTTCCGCGCACGCACAAGCTAACCGTTTCGGACGCCAGCATCATCGAACTGGCCTGAACCCACGACCTCCGCCTTCACCTGATACTCCCCAGAGCAGCTTGCACAATTACGCCATTTGTGGGCCCCACTCCAAACGGGTTCTTGACCAGAACAGCTTCTTGGTCAGAGCAGCACTCGTATGGGGCCTGCCCGCCCGCTCGGCATAACAGGGCCATGTTGTTGGTGGCCTTGTTATGTTTATACAAACTGCTCTAGTAGCCTAGTAGCCCCCTCACCCGCCGCTTCGCGGCACCCTCTCTGCTCCCCAGCTTTGCAAGTCCCGCAAGGGGCGAGGGTCAACAGCACAAAACATTCTTACAACCTCGAGTGCTAGGGGTTGCGAACAATCACTTCTCGTCGTGGACGGCGAATTCCCGTTTGCAATTTTAGCTGGATTTTTCCTTTAGCGTATTTTGCTGTTAAAATTTTCTAAATACCAGAATGTACCCACTGTTTCGAGTGTAAAACCAATTGAGATAATTCCAAAAAACACTGTGTCGGACGATAATTTACCAGGTAGGAGCTTCTGTCTGCTTTACGTTGTCCCTTAGCACTCGAGGTTTACAGCATTTTGCGTCTAGCTGTTGCTTTTCTGACCCTCTCCCCTTGCGGGGGACTCGCTAGAGCCGCTTGCGGAGGGCCTTGCGAAAGCTTGGGGACTTGAAAAGCTGCGCAGCAGAGGGGGGGAACCGGGGCGAACTAACATTCTGCAAAATGCTGTAATTCCGTATCACTCGCTGTCCTTCGACCGCTTGGAGCGAATGGGCCGCGCCGGGCGCAGCTCCTCCCGGCCCTCCACCGAGGTCCACCAGTAGCGGCCCGACTGCGTGAAATCGGGGTCGAAGCCGATCTGCTGCGAAATTCGTTCGGCCCCGGCCAGGGCGGCTTCCCGCAGCGCTTCCTTGTGGGCATGAAAGCGTTCGCTGGGAACCGTGATGCCCAGCGCCACGATCGTCTCGCCGTTGTGATTGCGGACCGGGGCCGCCACACAGCACACGCCCGCGCGGTATTCCTCGATGTCGTAGGCAAAACCGCGTTCCCGAATTTTCAGCAGTTCCGAGCGCAGTTCGTCGCGTGACACGATGGTATTGGGCGTGAACCCTTCCAGGCCGTGCTGGTCGAGCACCGCGCCCACGAAGGCCCAGGGCCGCAGCGCCAGCAGCATTTTGCCGGGCGCGGTGCAGTGCGAAGGCACTACGCTGCCCGCCGGAGAAATCTGCGCGTGGTCGGGCCGGGTACCGTCCAGCCGGATGACCGACACCAGTTCACCGCCCGCCATGACCGCCAGATGCACCGTTTCCCCGGTAGCGTGGCGCAGTTTTTCCATCTCGCTGGCCGCCGCCTCGCGCCAGGGCGTGTTGTGCAGCAGCGACTGGCTGAGCGTCAGAATCCGGAAGCCCAGGCGGTAGCGCCCGGTCATCAGGCGGTAGAGCAGCCCGACCTCGGCCACCGTGCTTAAAAAGGCGTGGGCACTGGACTTGGGCAGTCCCAGCTCGGCGGCCACCTGACTGACCCCCCACTCGGGGCGCTCGGGCGTGAACAGGTAGAGCACCTGCGCGGCTTTTTCCACGGTCTGTAACAACTCGTTCACCTCGGCGGTCCGGCTTGCTGTTCAGGATACGCGAACATTTTGCTTGAGTGCATGAGGCGCGGGGCGCACAGTGATCTCAACAACACAGGCAAAGCGCTGTTCCCGTCCGGGCCAAAGTCGTTTCCCCGGCTCTCTCACCGTTTTTCAGTTTCTAGGAGAATCCCATGACCATCACCGACCAGACCGGCCAGCCCGTCAGCAGCCACACGCAGATCACCGAACCCATGACCGGGGCCGAGTACCTCGAAAGCCTGCGCGATGGCCGCGAAATCTGGCTCGACGGCGAGAAGGTGAAGGACGTGACCACCCACCCGGCCTTCCGCAACGCCGCCGCCTCGTATGCCCGGCTGTACGACGCGCTACACGACCCCGAATTGAAGGACAAACTGACCACCGTGGACCGCTTCGGCCACCGCACCATGAAGTTTTTTGCGCCCAGCTACAGCGCCCAGGAACTCCTCGAAGCCCGCGACGCGATTGCCATCTGGTCCCGCATGAGCTACGGCTTTCAGGGCCGCAGCCCCGACTACAAGGCGGCCTTCATGGCGACGCTGGGCGCCGCGCCCGAGTTCTACGCGCCCTATCAGGACAACGCGCTGGCCTGGTACAACAAGTACGCCGAGAAGTGCCTGTTCCTGAACCACGTCATCGTGGACCCGCCCGTGGACCGCAACAAGCCGCTGAGCGAAACCCGCGACGTGTATGTGCATGTCACCAAGGAAACCAAAGACGGCGTGTACATCAGCGGCGCGAAGATGATGGGCACCGGCTCGGCGCTGACCCACGGCACCTTCGTGGCCCAGAACAACGCTTCGGCGGCCCGCATGGAAGACGGCAAGACCGACGATTTCGCGCTGGTGTGCTTCGTGCCCATCAATGCCAAAGGGCAAAAAATTGTGTGCCGCACGCCCTACGAGCAGCGGGCCGAGAGTCCCTTCGACGCGCCCATCAGCAGCCGCTACGACGAGAACGACGCCGTGCTGATTTTCGATGACGTGTTTATTCCCTGGGAAGACATCCTGATTTACAAGGACGTGGCGAAGGCCAAGGCGTTCTACCCGACCTCCGGCTTTACCAACCGCTACACCATGCAGGCCCAGACCCGGCTGGCAGTCAAGATGGACTTCATGTGCGGCCTGCTGACCAAGGCCGTGGCCGCCAACGGCACTGGCGACTTCCGGGGCGTGCAGGCCAGTATGGGTGAGGTGTTCGCCATGCGGGCCATTCTGTGGTCCATGACCAGCGCGATGGCCCTGGACCCGCAGGACGGCCTGGGTGGTATGAAGATTCCCAAGCTGGAATACGCCACCGCCAGCCGCTACTTTTCCTCGAACATGTGGTACAAGGTCAAGGAAATCTTCGACACCGTGCTGGGCGGCGCTCCGCTGGTGATTCCCAGCAGCTACAAGGACCTGAAAAACCCCGAATTGCGCCCGCTGATCGACCGCTACTACCGGGGCACCGACATCGACGCCGAGGAACGCATCAAGCTGTTCAAACTGGTCTGGGACGTGACCGGCAGCGAATTCGCCGGGCGCATGACCCTGTACGAGCGAAACTACGGCGGCAACCAGGATCAGGTGCGGATGGACAACCTGAACTTCACCACTCGCCTGGGCAAGACCAAGGAATTTCAGGACATGGTGGAAGCCTGCATGGCCGACTACGACCTCGACGGCTGGAAGGACAGCCGCTGGCACTGGGAACCCAAGTAATACGGATTTCGCGTTATGGAAGCGCAGGAGGTGCAGTCCCGACTGTGCTGGAATTAAGCGGAATCCGTACTTTTTCCGACTCGCGTCCGCTCTGCTGAGCAGCTTTGCAAGTCGGATTGAATCTAAAACTACCAGATTCAATCGGAACCCAAATAAGTGCCGGGCTTGTTCCTTTGCCCCGACTCAGCGAGACTGCGCCTATGACCGAAACTCCTGCGACCGATACCCCACTGCCCCCCACCCTGGCCGATTCGTACAAGGCGCTGGCCCGCACCTGGGCCGCCACCGTCACCGTGGTCACGCTGCTCGACCAGCACGACCAGCTCGACGGCTTTACCGCCACCGCCTTTCTGACCGTTTCCATCGACCCGCCCATCATTCTGGTGTCGGTGCAGCGCACCTCGCTGGCGAGTGAAGCCCTGAAAAACAGCAAAGCGTTTGCCGTCAACCTGCTGGGCCAGGGTCAGTCGGAGCTGGCGAACACCTTTGCCCGCCCGGTGGCCCAGCGTAAAGCCGCCTGGGACACGGTGAAGTACACGCCCGGCCCCGGCGGTGTGCCGCTGCTCCAGGGCACGGCGGGGGCCTTCAGCGCCAGGGTGCGTGAAGTGATCGAGGCCGGAGACCACCTGCTGGTGCTGGGTGACGTCCAGGACGTTCACCTGCACGAAGGCGGCCACACGCTGCTGTACCACGACCGCAAATACGGTCAGGTCGAGTACCACCCCGAAAAACAGTAGAGCGCCGCAGCACTACAGCGCAGCAATCCGCCAGCTGCTGAAGCTCACTCCGAACAGGGGAGGGGATTCAGCGGCCGGCGTGTGTAGGGTTCAGTACGCCCGCAGGGCCGCTTTGACGGCGGCGTTGGCGTCCAGCAGCGGCAATCCGCTGGCCCGGTTCACACTGCCGATCAGCAGGGCGCGGGTTTGGCTGGCGGTCAGTTTCGGGTTGGCGGCCCGCATCAGGGCAGCGACGGCGCTGACCTGTGGGGCAGCAAAACTGGTTCCGGCGTCCAGCATGTAGCCGTTGTTCGGTCCCAGCAGCAACAGGTCCTGATCCAGCGTCGCGCCGCTACAGTCTCCCTTGTACCCCGCGCCGCCGGGGGCCACGATATCCAGCGTACGGGCGATTCCGTTGCCAGGGCGGGCGCTGTAGCAGGCCAGGGCCGAGTCGCTGCTGCCGGTGCTGCCCACGGCGATCACGCCGGGCAGATTGGCGGGGTAGTACACGCCCTGATTCGGCGTATTGCCCGCCGCGACGACCACCACGGCGCTTTGCTGCGCCTTGACGATGGCATTGGTCAGCACGGTATCCCCGGTGGTTCCGGCTTCGCCCAGACTCAGGTTGATGACCCCGGCGCCTCTACTGACCGCGTCCTCGATGCCCAGGGCGATCTGGCTGGTCGTGCCGCCCCCAGCGTCGAGCACTTCCTCGGAAAGCAGCTGGGCGTTCCAGACGATTCCGCTCAGGCCGCTGCCGTTGTTGGTATTTGCTCCGATCAGGCCTGCTCCGGCGGTGCCGTGTCCGGTCTCAGTCCCGGCGGGGAGCCGCGCCGCGCCCATAGTGATCCGGTCTTTCAACTCGGAATGGGCCGACTCGAGCGGAGTATCGACCATGGCCGTCAGTACCCCCTGCGGAGTCAGGCCGCAGGTCGCCAGCGTGTTCCAGGCCTGCGGCACGCGGGTGCGCGTCAGGTAGGTCTGGAACATCTTGAACTGGCCCACCACGACCCCGCTGTTGCCGGGAAAGCCGGGGTCGTTGACCATGCCCAGCGCGTGATAGATGAAGTTGGGCTGAACATTCAGGCCCGCCGCCCTCAGCGTTCCGGCAAAAACCTGATCGGTCTGGCCGCCGGGCGTTGCGGCCCGCTGTACGCCGGTGGCCACAGGCGTCAGCTTCAGGCCATTCAGTTTGCTCATGGCCTGGGCGCTCAGGTTGCCGTTCCCGATGACCAGCACCTCGCCAGCAACGTGCGGGGCAGTCCAGTCGGGCGTGGTCTGCGTGCCTGGGTCACTAGTGGTCTCAGTGACGGCTTGCCCGGAGAGCAGGGCCGGGTTCAGGTCCGCTGCCTGATTGCTGAGGCCAATCGCGGCCTGGCAAGCTGCCGGAAGGGTACTGCCATTGCCTCCCGTGGTCTTGGGCGACTGGTCGCAGCTAGTGATCAGCAGGGCCAGGCCCAGCCCCGAGCAGAGAAGCAAAGAAAATTTCACAGTTGTTAGAGTACCGAGTTTACGGGCCGCAGAGTGCATTTTCAGATGAAACGGCGTCTGCCCAAAGTAGTTGACATAATACGGAATTAAAAAGATTCCCTAACATCTTTAATTCTTGCCGTTTTACCCTCGCCCCTTGTGGGAGAGGGAGGGAGCCGCAAAGCGGCGGAAGGGTGAGG
>JAGLBK010000046.1 GCA_018260275.1 Deinococcus sp. | reverse complement strand
CGCCAGCGCGACCAATGGCGTCACCCCTGTTCCTGGCGCAGCGGGCACCTATGTCGCCGACGAACGTCAGACGGCCTACGGCGTCAACGTTGGCGGCACCCTGGCCCGTGGCCTGAGCGCCGGAGTGTTCTTCAACAATGCCCAGATCGGCGACCAGCGCGTTACCGAACTGCTCGGCAACAACACTTACGAGAACGAGTACGACACCTTTAACGGCTATAAGCCCTTCAAGTACAGCAACGGCAGCAACTTCGGCGTTAACCTGCACCACGACGGCAAGGCTGCCGACGCTCTGGTTACGGGTCTGGATATCGACGCCACCTATGCGATGGTCTACGACGACAACGCGGCTGTCAAAGCGTACAAGTACAACGACTTCCAGGCGTACGCCAAGTACGACGCCAAGTTCGGTGTCCTGAAGCTGACGCCTTTTGCCCGCTTCCACTACTTCGGTAACCCCAACGAGGGCATCGCCATCAACCGTGCAGGCAGCGCCTACAACTACCAGGACGGCAGCCAGGGTCTGTACGAAGGCAATGCTACAACTGGCGGCATCGCTCACGAGTCCTACAACTACACCACCTTTAAGGCGGGCCTCCAGGCTTCGACCGACGCGATGGATATCGTGACCAAGCCCAGCCTGTTCGGTGGCGTTGCGTACCGCAGCACCAACTTCAGCGACTACACGCCGACCACGGCGACGGGCAAGACCTCCTCGGAACTGCTCGCCAACGTGGGCGTGACCCTTAACGAGTTCCTATTCCCCAGCAACAAGCTGAGCATCGGCTACTCGTACTACAAGGGCCAGAACCTGCGTGACGACGGCTACATGACCGATCCTATGGTCAGCAACGCCAACAGCATGGACACGTCCAAGTACTACAGCCCCTACGACGCCACCACCGACCGCATCTTCCACACGCCCTACAACGCTGGCGCTTTCTGGGCCACCGGACCCGGCAAAGTGAACGAGCAGCTCGACGGCGTGTACGGTCAGTGGGAAGGTTGGGGCCTGCGTGCCGCGTACGGTGTCTTCAACTACACCAACAACAACACCGGTGCCAAGTCGACCGCCCAGGCCTTCAAGGTCTCGACCAAGATCGTCTTCTAAACCAGCCCCTCTACACCACCGACTTTCCTAGTACAACCCCCGGACACTGCCCCGCGCAGCCCTCCGGGGGTTGTGCTATTGACGTACTCCAGCAGGCAAGTGGACCAAATTCTGGTCAGCGCAGCACCATTGGACACGCTTGTCTACCGGCCTGAACCCAATGACTTCGTTCAGGGCACGCGAATCAGGAGCTTTCTGTGATGCCAAACAAGACCATGAAGGATGCCTTTCAGTCAGCAGGCCTCCACTTCAGAGGTCTCCGCTTCATAAACCTATGTAGACTCGTTGACCATGACATACCGCTCGTTTTCAAAGACTGGATAACCGAATTGTTCCCGCAACTGCATACTGGCCTGATCCCATTTGCTCCGTTGGCCGGTATAAAGCGCGTAGGCTTCGTCTCTGGGGCGCAGTGGTAAGCCAGCCGCCTCCAGTCGGTCCCAGGCCTTTGCGAAGGCGGCTGAGCGCTCGGCAATTCCCCTTTCACCGTAATCCGCAGGGCTATGGTGAAACTTCTGTCCCAGGCCCAGAAAGTAGCTCCGTACCACGCGTTCGGTGCCTGCCGTGACCAGTCCCCCAGTCAGCGACGGATACACTTCGGGCGACAGCAGGGTACGGCACAGGGTTACGATTTCCAGCAGATCGGCGAGGGCCAGCGGCAGGGCACGCTCGTAGGGCATATGGAAAAAATGCAGCAATGGAAACTCATCGTCGGCCTGCACCACCTGACTGAGCGCTGTGGTCGTGCTGGACAGCCAGCTGCTCAACTCGGACGTGCTGTCGGTTGAAACAGCGAGGGTCACGACATCGACAGGCGTCTGCCCGTCCGACCGTCCGATAAAGCGGTGTATCTCGAAGGCCAGGGCCGTCATCCGCTCAAGGGCGCTATAGACCGACAGCAGATAGGTAATGGCAATAGTAATAAGCACAAACCCGCTGGCGGCAGCCGCCACCATAATTGCCCGCGCCACCTCTCCATTAGGAACGACGTCACCGATGCCCAGAGTCGAGACGCTGTAAGCACTGATGTAAAAGGCATTGAACCACGGCGGGAACGCGACCTTACCCCCGACACCCACCGCGAACGCACCCGCGTAAGGGAGCAGCAGCAGCATGTAACCGACCAGCAGCAAACCGCCCCACAGAATAATGGTCATGGGAATCAGCATCGGCCCCAGCCGCCCAAGACGCCGCCGCGCCTGTGGGGTGCGGTGCCCGACCAGCCGGTGCCAGAGCGTCCAGCAGAAGCGGTAAAACCGCCGGGCCAGTGGGCCAGCCGGGCCGTGAGGCACAAAGACCGTTTCGTGAACGTCCCAGACCAGAACAGCCAGAAGCAGGATTCCCAGGGCGCTGAACAGCAGGTCGGTTGTGTGCACGTTTCACCTCATACAGCCCCGGTCTCTGACCTCCGAATGCTCTATGCGCCACCATATCCCAGGCCACGGCGATTTGAAGTTTATCCGTAGACAGAGTCCACTTGCACCAGCAGCTACTTTTTGCCTACTCTCTACCCGGCAGGTACTTACCTGATGGTGGTGCGGAAGCAGGTCTGTCCCGACTCGCCAGCAGGCAGATCGCCCAGACTGAGCGTCAGGCTCCCCTGACCATACTGGCCTCCAGCGGTCGTCAGACGGCCAGCATCCCCATCGGCAGCAGCCGTCAGTGTGCTGCTGCCACCCGGACGACTGAGGCTGATCCCCAATCCTGGCCCGTAAGCGTCGACCAGGGCATTGTTATCGCGCGGCACCTGATCGGTGATGGTGTAAGCAGGCAAAACGGCACTGCTGAAGTTGTCGTATGCCAGACAGTATTCGAGTACCTCACCGGGCAGCCCCTCGCTGGTGGTGCCCGGCTGCGTTCCTCTGGTGATGTTCTGAACCGTTTTTCTGAGGCGTGGATAGATCACGTCGGTCCTGACCTGCACCGATGTGACGGCGCTCAGGCCACTGGCGGAAACTGAGGCCCGGTTCAGGTAGGCAGACTGGTTGGCATTGACTTGGGTGTTCACCTTGGTCAGCAGGGTCAGGGTCTGGGTCGTTCCAGCAGCGACATCCGGCAACGTAAAGGAGACGTCCTGCGGATTGCCACTGACACTGGTGTTGGTGAGGCTGGCGCCACTGCTGTCTCTGGCACTGACCAGCGACAGTCCGCCCGGCAGGGTATCGGTGACGACTACAGCCGTCGCGGCCACGTTCCCCGAGTTTTTGACACCGAGGGTATAGGTCAGCTGCTGGGGCACCACCATCAGACTGGTGTCGGTTTCAGAATCAGGCGTTACCCTCACGAACCTGGCATCGACCTGCTTATCGATACTCAGAACAGGTGCGGCCGCCGAGATGACCGTCGGGTCGCGGGGGGCCGGGGTCGCCGGATCGTCGGTGAGGGTCGGCGTACTGACCGTGGTGCCGGTGCTATTGTCGCGGTACGTCACCGTACCCTGGTTGCTAACGCTGGTCACTCCGGCATCGACCGTGACACGGAACCTGATGGTCACATCGCTGCCAGCGATGACCTGACCGTTCATGATGTCACTGGCGACCACTGTGCTCGTGGCTGGACTCCTGACACTCTGGGCCGTCACGAATGGCATGGTGCCACCGGCGTCGGCCAAGGCTGCGCCGTTCAGGGTCGTCGAACTGGCGACATACGTCGCACCCGCCGGAATAGCGTCCTGAAAGCTGACACCGTCCGCCGAGATATTGCCGCTATTGTGAATGGTGATCGTGTATTCGAGCGTGTCACCCGGCTTGACACTGGTGGTACTGCTAGTCACATTGCTGACGGTCTTGTTGTTGACGAGGATTGGGCGCAGTGTGGGGAAATAACAGCTTCCCAGGTCAGTAGACACCCCGATATTACTGTTGACCAGAGACACGCTGAGGGCGCCAAGATCGGTGTTCAGCAGGCGGCCCCCGTCGGTACTGGTATAGATTCCGCTCTCCAGGGCCGCAAATCCGCCGATATTGGCACTGCCGATGTCGGGGTCGCGCAGCCTTCCGGCGTAAGTGACCATGGGCGTGCTGCCCGCCGCCCCCTGAATCCGGAAAATATCCATGTAGTTGGTACTGTTCGGGTTCGCCAGCAGATACAAATTGCCGTCGTTGTCCACGATCAGGTCGCCACTGACCGACTGGTTGCTGATATCCCCCAGAAGCGGCGCAGGAGCAAGGCCCGAGGTGTCGTTGAAACTGAGGCTTTTCGGGGCCGAGAGATTCGCGTCGGCGCTGCTGGTGGCGTTGCCGTTGAAGGTCCACAGATAGTTCGCCACACTCATATAACCCGTCCCGTTCCTGTCGATGGTCATTCGCAGGGGACGCGTCGTGATGCCGGGAACCTTGGACAAGTTGCCCAGGGTTGTCCAGCTGCCAGTCGTGACGGTGTACATCCGCAGGACATAGTCGCTGCCAGCAATAAAGACTCTGGTGCCGTCAGAACTGATCGCCATGGCTGCCGTGTCCGTGAAGGGCAAGACGGCGACAGGAGCGCCCTTGTTGCCGCTGCTGTCGAGCGCATTGACCGTAGTGATGCTGTTCGAGGCCGTCCCGAAGATGCCGTAGACCAGACTCGCGCATGGTAAGGGCGTGTTGGTACTGCTGACCGGAATACTGTAATAGGCCGCGCGGTAAATGGGAGCGCCGCTGCTGGGCTGGGCATAGACACTCCTGAGACCGTCGTTGTCGGTGGCCGTGTACTGAAAGGTGGTCGTTCCCGCAAAGTTGGGAGCCGGGTCGAAGGTCAGACTGGCCGACTGCGCCGGGGTCAGGATCATAGCTGTCGTGACCGGCGTGGTCCCATCGGCCAGATACAGCACACCGCTGGCGGCCGGGGGAAGCTGGCTGACCGTATAACTGGCGACCGTACCGTCCGGGTCGGTGGCCGAAAGGGGCAGGCTCAGCGCCGTGGCCGGGGCACCCGACAGCATCAGCGTATTGGTCAGATCGTTGGACACTGGCGGCGCATCGACCAGCACGCGGGCCGTCGCCGTATTGTTGTCCACGAAGCTGTCGGTGATGCCCGCCGGAGCCGTGACCCTGGCCGTGTTGTCGGCGTAGCGGGTTCCGGCGACGTTGGGACTGCCGATGCTGGCCGTGACATAGAATTCGAAGAATGCGCCGCTGGCGAGCGTGGTAGGAATGCTGTACCCGGTTTGCAACTGTGCGGCGGTCGGGGCCGAAACCGTACTGCTACAGAGGTTGCCTGCCATGCCCGTGCAAGCGGTGCTGCCGAAGGTCATGCCCGTGGGAAGCGTGTCCTGCACGACCGGGTTGGCGACCGCGCTCGGACCGTTGTTGGTGACCCTGACGTAATAGAACACCGTGCTGCCGGGCGCCCTGCTGATCTGGGTGGCCGTGGTGCCGTTGATCGTCTTGCTGATCCGAAGGTCCGCACCGGGCGAAGCCTGCACCGGGATGGTGAAAGTCGCCGGTCCAGCGGTAACGGTGCCGTCCAGATTCTTATTGGCCGTACTGGGCAGGCCCTGATTGTCGGTCGCCGTATAGTCGAAAGACGCGGTCCCGACAAATCCTGAGGCCGGAGCGAACGTCAGGCCAGCGGCCTGGGCAGGGGTCAGGACCATTCCTGCCGTGACCGGGGTCGCGCCATCTGCCAGATACAGTACGCCGCTGCCCACAGCCGGAAGAGTGACGACCGTATAGCTGGTCACCGTGCCATCATCGGTGGCTCTGAGGCTGCCGACGGCTGTGGCCGCCGCTGTATTCACCGCTGTAGTGGTCAGCGCGCTGCCAGTCACGTCGGCGGGGACAGGCGGCTGACCCGTGACGGTGACGCTCAGGTTCGCCGTGGCCGTTTGACCCGCGCTGTCGCTGACCTGATAGGCCACGGGCGTCGCCGCACCGTAGTAGCCCGCCGCCGGTGTAAATTTGACACTGCCGTCGCTCTGCACGTCGTACTGCCCTGGCTGGCGACCAGCAGACTTTTGCCACCATTGCCGGTGGTGCCGCCACTGGGCGGGGTCACGAACACCACACTGTCGGGAACCAGACTGCCGCCATCGTTGCTCAGGACGCTGGTGGTAACGGCACTGCCCGCTGGGGTCGTGCTGCTGTCACTCGTCGCCAGTGGGGTCACAGTCACATTGATGCTGGCCTGGTTACTCGTGGCGCCCAGATTGTCCTGCACGGTGTAGGAAATACTGCTGATGCCGCTGAAGCCGCTCACCGGGCTAAAGGTCACCACGCCACTGCTGTCCACCGTAAAACTCCCCTGCCCGCCGATGTCCACCGCAGTCTGAATCCCAGCCGTCACAGGACCAAGATCGACCGTCGCCGCATTGATTGCGCTGTTCGTGCTGGTGTCGTTGCTGGTCACGTTCAGGGTTGTGGCCGTGTTGTAGGAAGTCGTCTGGCTGTCGCTGTTCGCCACCGGAACAGCCTGGGCCAGCGCTGGAGCACTGATGCAGGCCAGCGCACAGGCCAGACTCAGGCGGCGCAGCAGGCTCCTGTCAAGGGGACGTTGATTGACTTTTTGCTTTTTCATGACCGACCTCACCGGAAAAAACCCAGACTCTTAACTGTTAATTTATTCACTTTTATGTCACAGCTGACTGACAGTCCAGTCTGCGCTGGTGGGTTGCAGAGGCCGGGGCCTCCTACACGGCCTGGTCTGTCGCCCGGCCTCCGTTCTGGCAATAGGCGGCCAAGCTGCTAAACTGGCCTGTATGAGGCGTTCGACCCGACCTGGCTATCCAGCCTGCCGCTAAGGTGGGAAGGGTCGCTACAGCCTGAATTCCACCCCCCCGGCGGCACATTCATAGCGAGTGTGCCGCCCCCTTTTTGGAGTAACCATGAGCGAAATTCGTAGAAATGTCCCGGTAGACGAACAGATTCAGCTGCTCAGGCGCGGCGTGGTCGATCTGGTCTCTGAAGAAGACCTGCGGCGCAAGATCGGGAAGGGCCAGCCGCTCCGCGTGAAGCTGGGGGCCGACCCCACCCGGCCCGACCTGCACCTGGGACACGCCGTCATTCTGCGCAAGATGCGGCAGTTTCAGGACCTGGGCCACACGGTCATCATGCTGATCGGCGACTTTACCGCCACCATCGGCGACCCGACCGGCAAAAGCAAGACGCGCCCGCCCCTCTCGCTGGAAGAAGCCCGCGCCAACGCCGAAAGCTACCTGCAGCAGTGCAGAACCATTCTGCGCAGCGAACCCGAGGTGCTGGAAATCCGGTACAACTCCGAGTGGTTGGAAAAACTGGGCTACAAGGACATCATC
The DNA here is from genome assembly GCA_018260275.1 of Deinococcus sp. Taxonomy (GTDB): domain Bacteria; phylum Deinococcota; class Deinococci; order Deinococcales; family Deinococcaceae; genus Deinococcus. The sequence goes on along the minus strand of JAGLBK010000046.1, from coordinate 7,542 downwards.
AGCCTGGCGGCCAAGTACACCGTGGCCCGCATCCTGGAGCGCGACGATTTCACCAAGCGCCTGAACGCCGGAACCCCCGTTTCTATGCACGAACTGCTGTATCCGCTGACCCAGGGCTACGACTCGGTGGCGCTGAACGCCGACGTGGAACTGGGCGGCACCGATCAGCTGTTCAATAATCTGGTGGGCCGCGCCCTGCAACGCGACTACGACCAGGAGCCACAGGTGGTCATGACCCTGCCGCTGCTGGTGGGCCTCGACGGCACCGAGAAGATGTCCAAGAGTCTGGACAACTACATCGGCCTGACCGACGAGCCGCACCTGATGTTCGCCGGGCTGATGAAGGTGCCCGATCCCCTGCTCGACAACTACTTCACGCTGCTGACTGATCTGCCCAGAGAGCGGATCGACGAACTGCTCGCCGGACATCCGGTGGCCGCCCACCGTGAGCTGGCCCGCGAGATCGTGGCCTCGTTTCACCCCGGCGCAGACCTCGACGCCGCCGAGGAACGCTTTCGCAGCGTCGCGAAGGGCGGTATTCCCGAGAACGTGCCCAGCGTCCTGGTTCCAGCGTCCGAACTCGACAACAGCCTCGACAGCGAACGAATCAGCATGGCGAAACTGGTGGTGCTGGCAGGACTGGAACCCAGCAACGGCGCGGCCCGCAAGCTGATCCAGAACAGGGGCCTCAAGCTCAACGGCGAAACCTTCAGCGATCCGCAGGGCGTCATGACGCGTGAGCAGCTGGCGGCCAGCCCGGTGATTCAGAAGGGCAAAGACAAGTTTGTCAGACTGCTGCTCGACGTTTGACCGCGTTCAATCTTTCGTAAGGGGTCAGAGTGAGCTGTCTTGAGCACCAACTGCTGCGAAATACCGAAGTTATACACAGGCCATGCACCACAGTCGAGAGTCGGCGCAACACCGTCTGGGTAGTCAAAAGACCCAAAACCAGTAAAACTTATCCACAGGCAGAGTCCCTGAAAACGCCGTGCCTGTGGATAAAAGACCTGACCAGGACATTACATTGCGGCGAAGGGCAGCCTGTGGATTGACCTTGAGCTGATACCAAAAACCCGCCCATCAGCGAACCGAAGAGGCGGGTCGAGGGGCGAAAGCAGCTTTACAGACGGTCGCTCATATCGCCGTCACGCAGGCGTTCCACGCGCAGCATGTTGGTGGTGCCGCGCACCCCGAACGGTACGCCCGCCGTGATCACGTAGCGGTCGCCCAGATCGGCCAGGCCGCTGCGAATCAGGTCGTCGTTGGCAATACGCACCATGTCGTCGGTATCGTGGGGGTCTTCGCTGAGCATGGGCACCACGCCCCAGCTCAGGGCCAGCTGGTTGCGGGTCACCTCGTTGGGGGTCAGCGCCAGAATCGCCATGTGCGGGCGGTACTTGGTAATGCGGGTCGCCGCGCCGCCAGTGCTGGTAAAAGTCACGATGGCCGGGGCGTCCAGCTTTTCACCGATGCTGCACGCCGCAAACGCGATCGAGTCCTGGGCCTGCTCGGTGTCGACCTCGATCTGCTGCTGCATCCGGCGGTAAGACTCACTGGCCTCCACTTCACGGGCAATCCGGTCCATCATCTCGACCGACTCGACAGGGTACAGGCCCGAGGCCGATTCCGCCGAGAGCATCACCGCGTCGGTGCCATCGTAAATGGCGTTCGCCACGTCACTGGCCTCGGCGCGGGTGGGGCGCGGCAGGCTGATCATGCTCTCGAGCATCTGGGTCGCCGTGATCACGGGCTTCCCGGCCTGACGGCACATGCTGATGATCTTCTTCTGAATGGTCGGCACCTGCTCGGGGCGCATTTCCACGCCCAGATCGCCGCGCGCCACCATGATGCCGTCGACTTCCTTCAGGATGTCCTCGAAGCGGTCGACGGCCTGGGGCTTTTCAATTTTGGCCATCAATTTGGCGCGGCTGCCGAAGCGGGCCAGATAGTGCCGGGCCAGCAACAGGTCATCCCGGCTGCGCACGAAGCTCAGGGCCACCCAGTCCACGCCCAGCGAGGCGCCGAATTCCATGTCCGACACGTCCTTATCCGAGAGCGCAGGCACCGAGAGGTCGGCCTCGGGCACATTGATGCCCTTGTTGTTTTTCAGCACGCCGCCGATGACTACGCGGGTCAGCACATCGTTGCCGCGCACCCCCTCGACCCGCAGTGACATGTTGCCGTCGTCGAGCAGCAGCACCATGCCGGGGTGAACGTCTCCGATGAGGCCCTTGTAGGTGGTACCGACGCGCTGAGCATCACCCTCGATATCGTCCATCGTGATAGTGAAATGGTCGCCAGGGCTGAGGGTTACCGCACCTTCGGCAAAGCGGCCCACGCGAATTTTCGGTCCCTGCAAATCCTGAAGAATGCCGATGGTCACGCCTTTTTGCGAGGCCAGTTCGCGCACCAGCTGAAAGGTCTGACGGTGGTCGTCCTGGCTGCCGTGGCTGAAATTCATGCGGACCACGTTCATGCCCGCGTCGATCAGGCGGCTGAGGGTCTGCGGGTCACGGCTGGCGGGGCCGATGGTGGCAACGATCTTGGTGGCACGGTCAAAATGTTTCATGGATATCCTCGTTTCTTACCTTTGGAAGCACTTCCAGCGGCCAATGTTCAGCTGCTATGAGCCGTGGGCCATGAGCCATGAGGTTTTTGCCCATAGCTCATGGCCCATAGCCCTTACCTGATTAGCGCAGCGCCTTGCGGCCCGGATACACGGCACGGTCGCCGAGCTGGTCCTCGATCCGCAGCAGCTGGTTGTACTTGGCGATGCGGTCGCTGCGGCTAGCGCTGCCGGTCTTGATCTGCCCGGCGTTGGTCGCCACGGCGAGGTCGGCGATGAAGGCGTCCTCGGACTCGCCGCTGCGGTGGCTGATGATGGTGCCGTAGTGGTGGCGCTTGGCAAGTTCGATGGCGTCCATGCTCTCCGTCAGGCTGCCGATCTGGTTGACCTTGACCAGAATCGCGTTGCCGACTTTGGTGTCGATGCCGCGCTGGAGGCGTTCGGGGTTGGTCACGAACAGGTCGTCGCCCACCAACTGAACCTTGTCACCGATTTTGGCGGTCAGTTGCGCCCAGCCATCCCAATCGTCCTCAGCCAGTCCGTCCTCAATGCTCACGATGGGGTAGCGCCCAGCCCAGTCAGCCCAGAAGTCGATCATCTCGGCGGTGCTCAGCACTTTGCCCTCAGATTCCAGGTGGTATTTGCCATCCTTGTACAGCTCGGTCACAGCGGGGTCCAGCGCGATGCAGATGTCCTTGCCGGGTTCGTAGCCAGCTTTCTGGATGGCTTCCATCAGCACTTCCAGGGCTTCCTCGTTGGACTTGAGGTCGGGAGCAAAGCCGCCCTCGTCGCCCACGTTGGTATTAAGGCCACGGTCACTCAGCACTTTTTTGAGGGTGTGGAAGGTCTCCGCGCCGTAGCGCAGCGCCTCGCGGAAGGTCGGTGCACCCACCGGCATGACCATAAATTCCTGAAAGTCCACGCTGTTGTCGGCGTGCGCTCCACCGTTGATGACGTTCATCATGGGTACCGGCAGGGTCTTGGCGTTGCTGCCGCCCAGGTAGCGGTACAGCGGAATGTTCAGTTCCTCGGCGGCGGCGCGGGCAGCGGCCAGGCTCACGGCCAGAATCGCGTTGCCGCCCATCTTGCCTTTGTTGGGGGTGCCGTCCACGTCCATCAGGGCCTTGTCGAGCGCGGCCTGGTCGCTGGCGTCCATGCCGACCACGGCTGGCCCCAGGGCCTCGTTGACGTTGCCCACGGCCTTCTGCACGCCCTTGCCGCCGTAGCGCCCCTTTTCACCGTCGCGCAGTTCTAGCGTCTCGTGCGCCCCAGTGCTGGCCCCGCTGGGCACGATGGCGCGGCCCATGTAGCCGCTATCGAGGTGTACTTCGGCTTCCACGGTGGGGTTCCCACGCGAGTCCAGCACTTCACGGGCAATCACTTTTTCGATGTTCATGGCGTTCCTCCCAGGAATCGGCCCCTCACTCAACCGCGAGCGAAGGTGTATCAGGGACACTATACCCGCCGAGTGTCAGGAAACGGTGCGGAGTGGTCTGAGTCCAAAACCGGACTACCCAGTCAAAAACAATGGATTTTTCGCGCTGCTGCCGAAGTTATCCACAAAATCGTCCACACCGACCGATCAATGTAGATAACTTTGGCGTTCTGGCCTGCAAGATCTGACGGCGACAGGAGAACTGGACCGAAATTTCCTTACAGGCCGAGGTTATCCACAGAAGTTGTCCACAAGGGCCTCTAGCTGTGGACAACAGATCGCCGAGGAATCTATTAGATGATGAGTATATAATAAGATAATATCTCAATCTTTGCACCGCTCAAGAGTTCTGTCAGGGAAACGTCAGCACAATGCCACACATGATCTCGTTCCGGCGGCCCTCTGTCCCACAAATTCTACCTCCAGCCGCCGAGCGGCGTTATCAGCTGAACCTGATTCCCGAATGTGCTGGCCTGGAGATCACCTCCAGCCCGGAGCAGCGCAAACACCTGGCCCTGATCGGCGATCCCGAGTGGACCCGTTACTGGTTGCTGGACGCCCTGGCGCACACCCCGGACGCGCAACTGCCATCCTTCGTGGTCACTGCCTTTCTGGCCGAGCATGAAGGGCCACACATGCGTCAGGTCGCGCCCCAGCAGTAGGAGGGAGAGCGTATCTTCACTGGTCAGCTCACCGAAGGCTTCCATGCTGCGCCGGAAAACTCCAGGCTCAACGCTGTAGGGCAGCACCTTTCGCACGTTGCAGAGCGCAGGCGGCAGATCGAGGGCCAGGGGCATTTGCCGCAGCGATTCGTCACGCGGCCCAGTATCCGCAACAAGCTGACCTTCTGCATCGCCGATGTGACGCTGAACCTGAAGCTGCCTCTTAGCGAAACCTTCCGGTATTTCCTGGTTCAGGACAGCCATCAGCCGCAATTCCAGAAAGCTGTCGAACGCTGGCACCGGCATCACAGCGACAAACCGAGTTTCTTGCCATCGCCAGTGCACCAGCAGCAGGGCACGCTCTACGAAGTTCGGGACCTCTAGAGCAGCTTGCATAATTACGCCATTTGTGGAACCCCACCCCAAACGGCTTCTTGACCAGAACAGCACCCCTGAAGGGGCTTGGTCGCTCCATTATTCATTCCAGCTGCTCATTAAAAGTCACTCGCTCTGCTCGGCATAAAAAGCCACAAACAGCGTGGCCTTTTTTTATGCAAACTGCTCTAAACATCCAGAGTTATCCACAGATTTTATCCACAGGCAAAACACCTGTGGATAATTTTGTTTTGAGCAGATAGAAAATGAGATTCGGGACAAAATCGTGGGACGGTCAGACCCAGTAGTGGCCCGTGCTGCCCCAAAAAGGCCCCTTAAACGCGCAGCGTGACCATGACGGCCATATAGCCACCTCCCCCGCTTGCCCGGAAGATAGCGGGGCTGGTAGAGCCACTGAACAACAGCTCGGCTTCTCCCTCAATTGGTCCCAGGGCGTCCATGACATGCCGGGCGTTGAAAGCCAGGCTCATAGCGGGTTCGCTGCCACCCTGCACCACGTCCAGCGTGTCCTGGGCGCGGCCATAGTCCCCCTCGGCCGCCAGACGCAACTTGCCTTCCGAGACCAGAAACTCGACCCGGTTGTTGGCGTTTTTGTCGGCCAGCACAGCTACGCGGTTCACGGCTTCCTTGAGTGCCGTGGCGGGCAGCGTCACTTGCAACTTGATGTCTTTGGGAATTACCCGCTCGTAATCGGGGAAATCGCCGTCCAGCAGCTTGAGATTCATGCGGACCCGGTCTGTCGTAACCGTCAACATTCCCTCGCCGTAGGTGAACCGGGCCTCGCCGTCACGCAGGACCCGGATTAGTTCATCCACGCTGCGAGCCGGAATAATCAGGTTTTTGCCGTCGCCACTGGCCGGGAAATCACGAATGGCGACCCGGTAGCCGTCCGAGGCCACCACACGGGCCTGCTCGCCGTGGTGTTCGAGCTTGATTCCCCGGAATACGGCCTGAAAAGCCTCGTTGCTGGCGGCGTAACGCACACTGGAAAACGAACGGGACAGCTCCTCGGCATTCAGGCTCACGTCGGCGGTGGCCGGGAAACTCAGGGGCGGATACGCTTCGAGGTCACCGGTTTGCAGTTTGAAATCCGATCCGCCAGAGCGCACCGACAGCTCTTTGCCCGTGATTTCCAGTTCGACCAGTTCGCCACCCAGGTTACGGACGATCTGGGCGAACAGGTGAGCTGGAACCACGAAGTTTTGCGGCTCCTGGACCTCGGCAGGGACAAAACACGACAGGTCGATTTCGAGGTTGGTGCCGCTCAGAGTCAGTCCAGCCTCGGAAGATTCGACTTTCAGTGCCGTCAGTAGTGAATTGCTGCTCCGGTTCGGAATTACTCGTTCCAGCAGACCGAGTCCTTCACTCAGGGTTTTTTTGGTCACATTTGCTCTCATGCTGTTCTCGCCTCGCTTCTCTTTTTGGAATGTTTTGGAAAACTGGGGTTGACGATCGCCTGAAGCCCTATCTGTTAACTGTATCTATTTAATTTATAAAAATAGTAGTAGTAGTAGTAGGGCCTGTGGATACTGTGGATAAGTGGCCTGCAGCCGCACCAGGCGCTGAAAAGTTATCCACAGGCGGCTTGTGGATAACCCTCAAAACCTGTGGATATCCTGTGGATAACTTGGGGGGTTATCCACAGGGTCCGCAGCCTGTGGATAAGTGGCCTAGTTATCCACAATTTTATCCACAGAAAAAGGCCACTTATCCACAGGTTTTCGGGGTTATCCACAATTTTATCCACAGGAGTCAGATTACAATTTGCGATTTTTGGAACGCATTTTTGGAACATTTCTGTTCTTGACTTATAAATATGAGTCTAATTGTGTTCATTTTCTTCATCATCCAGCCCTTCCATCTTGCGTTTGATGAGGCTGACCGCCTCGGTAATCTCCGGATCTTTGCCGACCTGTTCCGTGACCTTACTGATGGCGTGCATGACGGTGGAGTGGTCACGTCCGAAAAACTGCCCGATTTCCGGGAGCGAGTGGCTCGTCAGGTCGCGGATCAGGTACTGGGCCACCTGGCGCGGCAACACCACCTCACGCACGCGCCCACTGCCGCGGATGACTTCTGGGGGCATGTTGTAATGGGCCGCCACCTGCCGCAACACGTCCATCATTTCGATCTTGATTTCCTGGGGTGTAAAGACGTTGCTCAGGGCTTTGGCCGCCGTGGCACGGTTAAACGGCACGTTGTTCAGGCTGGCGAACGCCACCACCCGCATCAGTGCGCCTTCCAGTTCACGGATGTTGCTGGTCACCTGCCGGGCGATCAGTTCCAACACTTCCTGCGGGATATTGATGCGGTTGTGTTCGGTATTCATCTTCAGAATCGCTACCCGCGTTTCGTATTCCGGCGACTGGATATCGGTGATGAGACCCCATTCGAAGCGGCTGCGGAGCCTGCCTTCCAGGGTCTGAATTTCGCGGGGCGGTCGGTCGGAACTCAGGATGATCTGCTTATGGTTTTCATACAGG
>JAGLBK010000045.1 GCA_018260275.1 Deinococcus sp. | reverse complement strand
CACCACAACAGTAAATTGGCTTATTAGAAAGATGTGTGCGTTAGTCAGCCCGCAAGGGGCGAGGGTCAACAGTGCAAAACATTCTTATGTCAAATGCCCTAGGTCGCCAGGAATGGATGGGCATGAGTAGGCCCGGCGCTTATTTGCCGTACTGAATCCGCCAGATTTTGCCGCTGGAGTCGTCGGTCAGCAGCAGACTGCCATCGGGGGCCGTCAACAGGTCTACCGGACGGCCCGTTACCGACTGGCCCTTCAGGAAGCCGGTCAGAAAGTCGCTGACCTTGCCGCTGCCAGGGTCAACCGTCACGACCTTGTAGCCGCTTTTCTGGGTGCGGTTCCAGCTGCCGTGCAGCGCCACGAACAGCTGGCCCCGGTACGCTGCTGGAAAGGTTTTGCCGGTGTAGGCCGTGATGCCCAGCGGCGCGGCGTGGGCCGTCGTCAGGGCGAACGCGGGCGTGGCCTGCTTGCAGACTTCCGCCGTCTTTCCCTTGAAATCGCTGTCCCAGACTTGCGGCTGGCCAGGTTTGACGGTGTAGCAGTAGGGCCAGCCGTAGAATTTACCGGCGGCGGCTTTGTAGATGCCCTCGGGCGGCAGGTCGTCGCCCAGCATGTCGCGCCCGTTGCTGGTGGCGTACATCTGCTGGCCGACCCAGACCTGCCCGACCGAATTACGCAGCCCGGTGGCGTAAGGCTTGCCGTTTTTGCCGTCGGCGTCGTACACCCAGATGGCGGCGCGGCGGGCGTCCTTTTCCTCGCAGACGTTGCAACTGCTGCCCGTCGCCACGTACATTTTGCCGTCCGGCCCGAAGGTCACCGTGCGGGTCCAGTGTCCTCCCTCCGGCAGGCTGAGGAGTTTCTGCGCGGCGGCGCTGGCTTTGCGGTCGCCTGACTTGTATGGAAAACGCACCACGCCGTCGGTGTTGGCGACATACAGGTAGCCGCCATGAAAGGCCAGGCCATGCGGTTTGTTCAGCCCGCTGGCGAAGGTGGTGCGCCCATCCGTCTTGCCGTCGCCGTTGCGGTCTGCCAGCACTTCTATCGTTCCTGCGCCAGGGTCGGAGACGAAAACTTCGCCGCTGGGCGAGAGCGCCATGAAACGCGGCTGCTTGAGGCCGTCGGCATACAGGCCGACCTGAAAGCCGCTGGGAGCCTTGAACTCGGGCGCCTGGGTCTGGGCGGCGCCGAGACTGCCCACGGCGAGAAGGGCCAGAGAAATCAAATGTTTCATGCTTCCAGCAAAGCACCCGGCCAGATGAAGATTTGCCGGGTACGCCACATTTACCTCAAGAACCTGTTTACTTTGCGTCCTTCTTCAGCTCTCGAACTTGCTCAGTACCTGCTCGGTGCGGGCCGACTTGACCCGGTTGACCAGCCGCTCGTATTCGTGCTTGTCGCGCAGGCTTTTGCTGAGGGTCAGGGTGCTGGCGGTCAGGAACAGGGTGCCCATGTACAGGTAGCCCTTGACCCACCAGTCCACCGGAATGAAATAGATGCCCACCAGCATCAGCCCCAGGCTGGCGGCAAAGGCGATCCAGATGAAGCTGAGCCACGCCGGGGAGTCACCGATCACGTCGGGGTTGGTGTAGGTGCTGCTGAGCGAGGGGCCGAAGTTGCTGGTCTGTGTCATAGCCGTGTACCTCCAGAGAGCCTGTCTCTCGTGCGAGAAGGGAAACCGAACGAACTTGCCGCAAGCTTAGGCCAGCGCGGGACATTCGTCACGTCTTCTGAACGCGGTACACGATTCTGGATTTAGTGTGTATCCGTCGGTAAATAATCGAATCTGGCCCCCAGCTGTTCGAGGTGCCGGAAGAACATGGGGTAGCTCTTGCGGATGTGGTGCGCCCCGGTGATGGTGATCGGCGCTTCGGCCCGCAGCCCCAGCAGGGTCAGCAGCATGATCATGCGGTGGTCGCCGTGTCCGTCGGCCGTGACGCCGCCCGCCAGCCGCGCCGCGCCCGTGACGCTGAGGCTGTCGCGAGTTTCGGCGGCACTCAGGCCCAGTTTTTCCAGTTCGCGGCGCGTGTCGCTGATGCGGTCACATTCCTTGAGGCGCAGGGTGTACACGTTGTCCCAGGTGGTGGTGCCCCCCGCGTAAGCGGCGGCGGCGGTCAGGGCCTGCACCGCGTCGGTGAACGTGTCTCCGTCGCGGATTACGGCCCGGAGCGGCTGGCCTCCGCGCACGGTCAGGCTGTCACCCTCGCGCACGATGTCGGCTCCCATCTCGCGCAGCACCGCTACCGCTTCTTTCTCACCCTGAAGGTCGTTTTCGCGCAGGTTGCTCAGGCGCAGTTCGCCGGGCAGCAGGGCCGCCGCCGCCAGAATCGCCGCCGAGCCAGGGTAGTCGCCCGGCACCAGCACGCGCCCCTGCTGCCCCGTTTCCCCAGCCCGGTAAGCCTGCCCGCCCGGAATGGTGATGCGTGAAAGGTCCGCCGACGCCATGGCCCGGACGCCGAAAGCACTTAACGTGTCCAGCGTCTGCCGCAGCGGGGCGTGGCTCTTGATCTCGCCGGTCAGGCGCAGATCGAGGCCGTCGGGCAGCAGGGGGGCCAGAAACATGAGGGCGCTGGCGTACTGGCTGCTGCGTTCGGCGCTGACCTCCAGCGGGCCGCCGCGCACCGGTCCGGAAATCGAAATGGGCAGTTTGCCGTCGTTGCTCTCCACCTTCGCGCCGAGGCGTTCCAGCGCTTCCAGCAGGTCACCCTGGGGCCGTTTGCCCAGCGAGCCGGCGTAATCGGTCACGAAGGTGGTCCGCGAGGTCAGCGCCGCCACGCCCATCAGGAACCGGGCGACGGCTCCGGCGTTTCCCGGATCGAGGGTCACGCCCGCCCTGGGCTGTGCGTTAAAGCCGCGAATCACGGCGTCCTCGCCCACCAGTTCCACGCCCGCGCCCCAGTCGCGCAGGCAGCGCAGCATGGCCCCGGCGTCCTCGCTGGTCGCCACCCCCACCACGCGGGTTTCGCCCCCGGCCAGGGCCGCCGCCAGCAGGTAGCGGGTCGTGTAGTTTTTGCTGGGCTGTGCCCGTAACTCGCCGCGTAACCCGGCAGCCGGGTGAACCACCACGTCGAAGGCCAGGGGCATTCCGTCCGAACTCATCTGCGCCGAACTCATCTGAGCAGGCTAGCACGGTGCTTTTGGCGGGTTCGGGGGCGTGTTATACCGATTCCGATTGAATCCCCCAGCGTGGGGGATGAAATCCGACTGGAGCGGGCAGGCCCTATACAGGTGCCGTTTTGCCCAAGACAAGGAGTAGGAAAAAGGATGGATTTCGGGAAATGGACCCGTATCCGGTGCCGTTCCGGATATGGGGGAATTGGACGGAATCCGTATAAGACAGTTGGACCTTCTGACGCTTAGGTCTCGCCCCCGACGTAAGTTCTCCGGCGGCGCGGTCCACTTTTCTCAAACGGCTGTGGGCCAAAGTGCTAGGCTCGGACGTTATGAGTAAAGTTGCCCTGAAATCTGCCCGCGAAATCGAAATCATGCGCCGCGCCGGAGGGCTGGTGGCCGAAACGTTCCGCGTGCTGCACCCGTACATCAAGCCCGGGGTCACGACCAGAGAACTCGACCGCATTGCCGAGGAACACATCCGCAAGGCCGGGGCGCTGCCCGCCTACCTGGGCTACGGCCCCAAGAACAATCCGTTTCCGGGCACGGTCTGCACCAGCGTCAACGAGGTCATCTGTCACGGCATTCCGGGTGACCGGGAGCTGAAGGAAGGCGACATCATCGGCACCGACATCGGTGTGCTGCTCGACGGCTATTACGGCGACGCTTGCTACACCTACACGGTGGGCCAGGTCAGCCCCGAGGTGCAGGGACTGGTGGACACCACCCGCGATTGTCTGGAGGCCGGACTCAGGGAGGTGCGCCCGAACGCCCGGCTGGGTGACGTCGGCCACGCCATCCAGAGCCTCGCCGAGAGCCGGGGTTACGGCGTGGTGCGCGAGTACACCGGCCACGGTATCGGCAAACGCCTGCACGAGGACCCCACGGTGTACCACTGGGGCGCACGTTACACCGGTCTCAAGCTGCAACCCGGCATGGTCTTTACCATCGAACCGATGATCAATCTGGGCGTGCCCGAAACCAGTCTGCAAGCCGACGGCTGGACCGTGACCACCGCCGATAAGAAACCCAGTGCCCAGTTCGAGCACACCCTGGTCGTGACGCCCAAAGGCTACGACGTGCTGACGCTGTAAGCTGGCCCCGTATGGCGTCTGTCGTCGTTCCCGACCTGCACGGCTGCCCTCACTTTCTGGAGTGGGTGCAGCGGCGCTTTCCGGAGCGGCATCTAATTGTGCTGGGTGACCTGATCAACCGGGGGCCGGATTCGCGCCGGGTGCTTCAGCTGGCGCTCTATCTGGCCGCCGAGGGCCGCGCCACGCTGCTGTGGGGCAACCACGAGGACTGGGTGTACGGGCAGTCGAGCAGGCTGAAACCGGCAGCCCAGGAACGCTGGTTCCGGCATCATGCCCACGACCTGTTCAAGAGCTACCACAGCGACGCGCGGGCGCTGAGTGCCGACCTGCGGCAGTTCGCCTCGCTGGCCGAACCGTATGTGGTCGAGGGGGCCATGCTGTGTGCCCACGCCGCCCGCCCCAGCCTGGGCACTGGCCCGGACGACCTGCTGGACATGGGCTACATGTGGGATCGCCCGGCCAGTGGCCTGCACCCGCTGCCCATGCACTTTTTTCCCGATCTGCGTTACTCGGTTCACGGGCACACGCCCGTCAAGCGCCCGGTGGTCGATCTGGACGGGGAAGGGGTGGTCTACATCGACCTCGGCACGGTCAGAACAGGCCGTTTCTGTGTCTGGGACGCCGAGACTGAGGCGGTGGTGATGTACCCGTGACTCCCCCCACCCCCAGGCTGCCCGCACCGCCCAGGCTGTCCAGAGTCGTTCTCTCGCCCCTGGAACATGCCGAGCTGGAATCCGAGGCTATTTACCGCCGTCGCCTCGTGATTGGCTCTGCGCTGGCCCAGACCAGTCTGCACGCGGTTGCCTTCGAGTCGTGTGTGTTCCGGGACGTGGATTTGACCGGGGTGTGCTGGGAGCGCCTGCGCCTGGTTGACGTAAGGTTCGAGGGCGGCGATCTGAGCGGAGCGCGTTTTCCGGAGGCGGGGCTGGAACGGGTCAGCTTCAGCGGTTGCCGGATGCTGGGAACCCACTGGCCTGGGGCGCGGCTGCGGCAGGTGGAGTTTCAGCGCGTTCAGGCCCCGTTGAGCCTCTGGTACAGGGTAGACGGTCGGCAGGTGCACTGGCAGCAGAGTGACCTGGCCGAAGCCTCCTTTCTGGAAGCGAAGTTGCCCGGCGCGGTGTTTCGGGGGTGCAAACTCGAACGAACCGACTTTCTCGGCGCGGCGCTGGCAGGCGCAGATGTCCGGGCCTCCGAGCTGACTGGCGTGAGGCTGGGGCTACGTGAGGTGGCCGGACTGGTGATCGAACCGGTTCAACTGCTGGCGCTGGCCCATCTGCTCGGCGTGCAGGTGCAGGCCCTGGCAGAAACTACCCCCTGATCTCCGTGGGCACCGGCTCGTCGGCAAAGACCTGCCGCAAAAACGCGCCCTGGGTCAGCACGCGCTGGGCCGCCGCGTAATCCTGGCGCAGCGCCTCGTCCACCCCCCGGCTGATCAGTTCGAGCTGCTCCTGCAAGGTGGTTTCGGGGTTGTGGCCCTGGGCCTGCAACTGGGCGCGGGCAGGCGCCGAAAGATTCAGGTAGGCCCGCAGCGTGCCGGGCAGGTAATCGCTCCGTGCCTGGCGCACGATAAACGCGCTGCGGGCGTCCAGACTGGCGGTATCGGCGTCGTGCAGGCGGCACAGCAGGGCCAGAGCATACAGCCGGTGCGGTTCGGGCAGGCGCAGGGCCAGCGCCGACGCGTCGTCCGGGGTGGACTGTGCGCCAGTCGGTGCCGCTTGCGCGAGGGTGTGTTCCAGCCGCAGTTTTTCCAGCAGGTGACGGTGCTGCATCTCGCGCCGGAGCAGAGGGGCGCCGAAGACAAGTGCAAAAAAGCCGAGGGGAACCAGAACATGCTCCATGCCAGACCTCCAGAACGCAGCTTAAAGCAGCCCTGCATGAGTTTCGTCCACCTTTGGAACGAGGTACGCATAGGCCGGAGCTGACGGCGGCCCGGCACCGGCTCTATTACAATGCTCTTCATGTCGAGGATTTTGCCGGGAAGTTCAAGCGTGAGGACAGGCGCATAACCGGGCCGTCTCATTCGGTCGTGTTCAAGGGCAAGCGGGTGCGCGAGCTGTCTGCCGACGCCGCCGTGAGCGTGGTGGACGTATTCAAGGCGTATCGCAATGCTGGTGGACAGGAAACGCCGGTACTGCGCGACATCGATCTGGATATCCGCAAGGGCGAGTTTTTCAGTCTGCTGGGGCCGTCGGGCTGCGGCAAGACGACGCTGCTGCGGATTCTGGCGGGCTTCGAGCAGGCCGATTCGGGCGCGGTGGTCATCGGCGGGCGCGACATGACCGGGATTCCGGCGCACCGCCGCCCCGTGAATACCGTGTTCCAGAGTTACGCCCTCTTTCCGCACCTGAGTGTGGCTGACAATGTGGCCTTTGGGCTAAAGCAAAAGGGGATTCGCGGCCAGGACCTGAAAAACCGGGTGGCGCGGGCCATCGAAACGGTGCAGATCGGGGATTTTGGCAACCGCAAGCCCGATCAGCTTTCGGGCGGGCAGCGGCAGCGGGTAGCCCTGGCCCGCGCCATCGTCAACGAGCCGGAAGTGCTTTTGCTTGACGAACCGCTTTCGGCGCTGGACCTCAAGTTACGCAAGCAGTTGCAAGTCGAGCTGGCCAATTTGCAAGAAACGCTGGGGATCACGTTTATTTTCGTGACTCACGATCAGGAAGAAGCGCTGGTCATGAGTGACCGCATCGCCGTGATGAACCGGGGCCGCATCGAGCAACTGGGCCGCGCCGAGGACCTCTATGAGCGCCCACGCACCGCGTTTGTAGCCAACTTTCTGGGCAGCAGTAACCTGATTCCGGGCCGTATCCGCGAGGTGACCCCGGAGGGCGCTCTGGTGCAGACTGACTTTGGGCCGCTGCGAACCACCCAGCACGCGGGGCTGATGCCCGGCCAGGAAGTGACCCTTAGCATTCGCCCCGAGAAGTTAAGGATGGAGCGCGACGACGAAACCGAAGGCAACGAGGTTCGCGCCCGCGTGGACGACATCGTGTATACCGGCGCCGAAAACCAGTACCTGCTGGAGGCGCATGGGCAGCGGCTGGTTGCCTTTCAGCTTAACGCCGATATCGGAGCCGACGAGGATTTCGACTACGACGAGGAAGTGGCGCTGTACCTGCCACCTGCCAGTCTGGTTGTGCTGGAGGAAGGGTGAGGGGGCCTGTGGCGTGTCGCGTGTGGCGTGTAGAGAAAACAGAGAAAATAACGCCAACGCCTGAAGCAGCTCAGTCTGCTGCGCCTTGGCCACGAGCTACGGGCGCCGGGCCGGAACTACCCCATGACCCCGCGCCGCTTTCTCGCCACCCTCGGCCCCGGGCTGCTCTGGCTCGCCATTTTCCTGATCGTGCCGTCTGTGATCATGCTTGGCTACTCCTTTCTGACGCGCACTGATCTGGCGCAGGTCGGTGCGCCCTGGACGCTGGAAAACTGGCAGCGGGTGTTCGGCTATGACGCCCTGTTCCGCCAGTGGGTGCCCGACAATCTGCGGGTGCTGTGGCGTTCGCTGTGGCTGGCGGCCCTCAGCACACTTTTGTGCGTCCTGATGGGCTATCCGCTGGCCTTCTACATTGCCCATCAGGAGGCGCGGCGCAAGAATCTGTTGCTGCTGCTGCTGATTATTCCGTTCTGGACAAACTTTCTGATCCGGGTCTACGCCTGGATTCTGATCCTGCGGCCCTTTGGTCTGGTGCCCAGCACGGCGGCGACCTTTCTGGGGATGGTCTACGCCTTCTTGCCTTTTTTCGTGCTGCCGGTGTATTCCAGTGTCGAAAAGCTGGACTGGCGGCTGCTGGAAGCGGCTGAAGATCTGGGCGCTACCCCGGCCAGGGCGTTTATGACCGGCGTCTTTCCGCAGACGCTACCGGGACTGGTGGCGGGCATTTTACTCACGTTCATTCCGGCGCTGGGGATGTTCGTGGTCAGTGACATTCTGGGCGGGGCAAAAACGGCGCTGATCGGCAACCTGATTCAGAACCAGTTCGGGCAGGCGGGCGACTGGCCGTACGGGTCGGCGCTCAGCTTTCTGCTGATGGGTGTGGTGCTGCTGGGGCTGTGGCTGTATGCGCGTTTTGCCGGGGAAAAAGGGCTGGAGGAATTACTGTGAGGCGAGTTGTGGCGAGAAAAGTTGGTCTGGTGGCCCCCCCTCCCCCACGCTGCGCGAGGCCCCTCCCCCGCAAGGGGAGAGGGGTGGTTTTGACCCTCCCCACCTGCGGGGGAGGGCGTTGCAAAGCAACGGGAGGGGGGGCCACCCAGCGGCCCAATCGCCCGCCCCATAGAGGCCAGCCATGAACCGCAGAACCCACCCCGCCCTCACTGTCTGGGCCTGGCTCACCTACGCCTTTTTGTATCTGCCGATCCTGGTTCTGATCGTGTTTTCGTTCAACGAGAGCAAATTCGGAGCCAACTGGACGGGCTTTACCACCCACTGGTACTCGGTGCTCTTTGCCCGCCAGGACGTGCGCGAGGCCGTGTCGCACACGCTGGAAGTCGCTGTGCTCAGCACGCTGGTCAGTACCGTACTGGGTACGCTGGTCGGCTTCGGGCTGTGGCGCGGCGGGTTCAGGGGGCGCGTCCCGCTGACCTTTCTGCTGGTCATGCCCATCGTGATTCCGGACGTGGTTATGGGCGTCATGCTGCTGATGTTCTACGCCATCGTGCGCGGCCTGCTGGAGCGTACCGGCTGGACATTCGAGAACGGGTTCTGGACCGTCATGCTGGCCCACGTGTCTTTTCAGATCAGTTATGTGGCCCTCACGGTGCGTTCACGCCTCGCCGGGTATGGCCGCGAACTGGAAGAAGCCGCCGCCGACCTGGGGGCGACCCCGGTGCAGTCCTTCTTGCAGGTCGTCTTGCCGCTGGCGCTGCCGGGCGTGCTGGGCGGGGCGCTGCTGGCCTTCACGCTCAGCCTGGATGACTTTGTGGTGACGTACTTCACCAGCGGCTCGGGGTTCAGGACGCTGCCGGTATTGATCTACACGGCGGTCAAAAAGGGAGTCACCCCTGATATCAACGCCCTGAGCACCCTGCTGGTGCTGTTTACGGTCGTGATGATCGTCCTGGCTAACCTGCTTTCACGCCCGCGCAAGGAGCAGGTATGAAGCGTTCTCTCTGTGCAGTCCTGCTGCTGTCCTGCACGCTGCTGAGCGCCTGTCACCGCGTGCAGGAAAAGGACACGGCGGCGGAGGGCAACGGCACCACCACGCCCCAGCCCAGCGACCCCGGCGACGGCAAAACGCTGCGGATTTTCATGTGGTCGGATTACATAGACCCGCAGGTGGTCAAGGAGTTCGAGAAGCGTGAGGGCGTCAAAGTCGTGATCGACACCTACGAAAGCAACGAGTCCATGATCGCCAAATTGCAGGGCGGCGGGGCCAGTTACGACCTCGCCAACCCTAGCAATTATGTGCTTCAGACGATGGTGCGGGCCAAGCTGCTTCAGCCGCTGCAAAAAGAGGGGCTGAAAAACTTTGGGAACATCTCGGCGGGCTTTCTCAACCCCGATTTCGATCCGGGCAATACCTACAGCGTGCCGTATCAGTTTGCGGCAACGGGGCTGGCCTACAACAGCGCCCGCTATACGCCGCCTTCCGACAGCTGGAGCCTGATTTTTGGCCCCGGCGACACGGTGCGCTTTGCCCTGCTCGACGACCCGCGTGAGGTCATCGGCGCGGCGCTGAAATACCTGGGGTACTCGGTGGACTCGGATAAGGTCGAGGAACTGAAAAAAGCCCGTGACCTGCTGCGGCGCACAGTGCAGAAAAAGGGCTTCGAGTCTTTCTCGGGTGGGCCGGAAACACGTAACAAACTGCTGGCGGGCAGTATCGACCTGGGGCAGATTTACGTGGGCGACCTGTTGCAGGGAGCCGCCGAAAACAAGGGGCTGCACGTGTTCCTGCCCCGTGAGGGCACCACCATCAGCACCGACACGCTGGTCATCCTGCGCGGCAGTCCGAATCCGGCGCTGGCCCGCAGGTTTATCGACTATGTGCTGGAACCCAGGGTCAGCGCGGCGATCAGCAACTACACCTTCTACGGCAACCCGAACCGGGCGGCGCAGGCTTTTCTCGACCCGTTCCTGAAATCGCAAAAAGCCTTCAATCCTTCCCCCGAGGACTTCAGAACGGACAAGGTCGAATTCATCAACGAGTTGAAGGGCGGCAATACGCCGCGCCTGTATGACCGCATCTGGACGGAACTCAAGAGCCGCTGAGCCTGGATATTCCCCCAACTGAGCTGGCCCTCAGCCCAGTTGCTCTTCAGTCGAACTGATTGACGGGCCGCGCGGCGTCGAGCCAGCCCTCGTCACGCAGGTAGGCCCGGAAGTCGGACAGCAGCGTGGCAGCAGCCTGGGCCTGCTCCTCCGGCAGCGTCCGCAGCCACGCCTCGCCCGTGAGTTTGGTGTAGGCCAGCAGGGGCGCAGGCGAACCCAGGTAGGTGTCGAGCTGGTAGAGCAGCCTGCCGCCCGTGTGGGCGTGGGATTCCAGGTAGGTGTCGATGACTTGTCTGAGCAGCAGGGGCTGACGGGCAGGGCGCTGGTGAGGGAGGTTCTGAAGCTGCATAACCGCCACTCTGCCCCCGGAAGTTCAGCTTTGGGTCAGCTGCTCTGCGGCCAATTCTGCGCCCAATCAAAAAGCCCACCTCCAGTCACGGAAGTGGGCCTCGGCTTGCGGGGAATGGGTTAAACCAACCCCTCCAGTAATGAGGGCAGCCCAGAAAAGCGCCGGGCTGCCCTCAACCCTTTCGGGGTCGGTATTTTTCGCTACTCGCTCCGCTCGGAAATATGTCTACAATGCAGCCATATTTCTGGCGTTTGGTATTAAACTTCCAGCGCCTTCTTGTTGATAAAGGGCATCTGGTCGCGCAGTTCCTTACCGACCTTCTCGACGGTGTGGTCGCGCATCTTGCCGCGCTGCTCGTTCATGTACGGGAAACCGCTCTCGGCGTCCTGAATGAAGCGCTCGGCGAACTTGCCGCTCTGGATGTCGGCCAGCACGCGGCCCATCTCGGCCTTGGTCTCGGCGGTGATGATGCGCGGCCCGGTCACGTAGTCGCCGAACTCGGCGGTGTTGGAAATAGAGTGGCGCATGCCCTCGAAGCCCTTTTCGTAGATCAGGTCGACGATCAGTTTGACCTCGTGCAGGGTCTCGAAGTAGGCGATTTCGGGCTGATACCCGGCCTCGACCAGCGTCTCGAATCCGGCCTGGATCAGATGGGTCACGCCGCCGCACAGCACGCTCTGCTCGCCGAAGAGGTCAGTTTCGGTTTCTTCCTTAAAGGTAGTTTCGAGCACGCCTGCCTTGGTGCAGCCGATGCCGCGGGCGTAGGCCAGCGCGATGTCACGGGCTTTGCCCGAAGCGTCCTGCTCGACGGCGAAGATACCGGGCATCCCCGCGCCGTCGGTGTACACGCGGCGCAGCATGTGGCCGGGGCCTTTGGGGGCGACCAGGAACACGTCCACGTCTTTGGGGGGCTTGATGCGCCCGAAGTGCACGTTGAAGCCGTGGCCGAACGCGATGGCCTTGCCCGCCGTAAGGTTGGGGGCGATGCTCTTTTCGTAGGTGGCGGGCTGCTGCTCGTCGGGAATCAGGATCATGACCACGTCGCCCTGCTTGGTGGCTTCCTCGATGCTCTCGACCCGCAGACCGGCCTGCTCGGCCTTGGCCTTGCTGCTGCTGCCTTCACGCAGTCCGACGACCACGTTAAAGCCGCTGTCACGCAGGTTCTGCGCGTGGGCATGGGCCTGCGAGCCGTAGCCGATAATGGCGATCAGCTTGTTTTCGAGGATCTTGGTGTCGACATCCTTGTCGTAATACATTTTTGCGCTCATGGTTCGTATTCTCCTGTATTTCGGGTGGTGGGGTGGCGGGTTGGGCTAGGTCTTGTCGGGCCATCAAGCAACTGAGCTGGTTAAACGGTCCTGTCGGGGTGCCTATTCAGAACAGATTCGGTACGCCCCGCGCCCGTTCTTCGCGCGGCTCCACCACGGGCCGCAGGGTCTGCGTTTCGCCGTCGTGGTACACCTGGCTGCCGATGTCGGCGTTGCTACCGCGCGTCAGAGCGATACGGCCCGTGCGCATGGTTTCCAGAATCCCGAAGGGGCGCATCTGCTCGATGAACGCGGTGATCTTGCCCTCGTCGCCGGTGACCTCGAAGGTCAGGGCGTGGCGGCCCACGTCGACGATACGCGTGCGGAAATCGGCGGCGATCTGCCGGACTTCCACGCGGGTATCGGCGTTGATGGCGACCTTGACCAGCACCAGTTCGCGGTCGACGTACTTTTCGAGGCTATGGTCGATGATCTTGATCACGTCGTGCAGCTTTTCCAGTTGCTTGATGGCCTGCTCGACCACGCCCCGGTCGCCGTTGACCACGATGGTCATGCGGCTGATGCCGGGATGCTCAGTCTGGCCCACGCTGAGGCTCTTGATGTTGTAGCCCCGGCGACCGAACAGGGCTGTGACGCGGGTCAGGACTTTAGGTTCGTCGTGAACCAAAATGCTCAGCAGGTGGTCTTGAGTCTGGGGCATCATGCGTTGTTCGCCTCCTCGGCGGCTTTTTCCATCTCGCCCGCCAGGTCAGGCGAACGCGGCGGCTCGGTTTCGATCATTTCGTACAGCGCCGCGCCCGCCGGAACCATCGGGAACACGCCGTGCTCGTGCGGCACCACCACTTCCAGCAGCGCCGATTTGGGGTCGCTAAGCCACGCGTCGATCGCGCCAGGCAACTCCTCGGCACTGGTGGCGCGGTAGGCAGGCACGTCGTAGGCTCCGGCCAGCTTAATGAAGTCGGGGTTGGAGTCGCCCAGCCAGACCTCGCTGTAGCGCTTCTCGTGGAACAGTTCTTGCCACTGGCGCACCATGCCCAGATAGCTGTTGTTGATGATGCAGATTTTGACGTTGCGGACGTCATACATCTTGAGGGTCGCCAACTCCTGGAGGGTCATCTGGAAGCCGCCGTCGCCCGCGATGACCACGCTACGCACGCCGGGTTCGGCCATGCCCGCGCCGATGGCCGCCGGAAAGCCGAAGCCCATGGTGCCCAGCCCGCCCGAGTTGATCCAGCGCCGGGGTTTTTCGAAACGGGCTTCCTGCGCCGCCAGCATCTGGTGCTGGCCCACGTCGCTGCTCAGGATGTCATCGGGGCGCAGTCTCTCGGTGACCATCCGCACGGCGTACCCGGCTCCCCAGGCGGTGGGGCGCTCGGTGCGCGACTTCCACTCGGCGATCTGGGCGTCCCATTCGGGGTGCTCCAGCGTCATCGCGCCCTGGGCCAGCGCTTTGGCCCCTGTTTTGGCGTCGCTACGCAGCGGCAGGTGGGTGCGCACGATCTTGCCTATCTCGGCGGCGTCGAGTTCCACATGAATGATCTGGGCGTTCGGCGCGAAGCCGTTCACGCGGCCCGTCACGCGGTCGTCGAAGCGCAGGCCGATTGCCAGCAGCACGTCCGCCTCGCTGATGGCGCGGTTGGCGGCCACGCTGCCGTGCATTCCGGGCATGCCCAGCCACAGCGGGTCGCTGGCAGGCATGGCCCCCAGGCCCATCAGGGTGGTGGTCGTGGGGATGTTCCAGGCGCGGGCCAGTTCGGTAATCTCGCTGGCCGCGTCCAGTGCGCCGCCGCCGACCATCATCACGGGTTTTCTGGCGCTGCGGAGAATTTCCTGGGCACGCGCCACCGCTTCGGCGCTGGGCTGGTACGCCTGCTGCCGGGCCAGCGGAGCGGGGATGTCGCCCAGGAAGGGGGCCAGCTGCACGTCCTTGGGAATATCGACCAGCACGGGACCGGGGCGCCCGCTGCGGGCAATGCTGATGGCCTCACTGATGATGCGGGGCAGGTCCTCGACCTCGCGCACTACGTAGTTGTGCTTGGTGATCGGCAGCGTAATCCCAGTGATGTCGGCTTCCTGAAAAGCGTCGGTGCCCATCAGGTGCCGCGCCACGTTGCCGGTGATCGCCAGCAGCGGCACGCTGTCGAGCATCGCGTCGGCCAGTCCGGTGACCAGATTGGTCGCGCCGGGGCCGGAAGTCGCCATGCACACGCCGATTTCGCCGGTGGCTTTGGCCCAGCCCTCGGCGGCGTGAATGGCCCCCTGCTCATGGCGGGCGAGTACATGCCGGACTTCGGGATAAAAAGTCAGGGCGTCGTACACGGGCATGATCGCCCCGCCCGGATAGCCGAACACGGTGGTGATGCCGTGGTTGGCGAGTGTGGCCCAGAGCGACTTGGCGCCTGTCATTTCGCCGCGATCTGGCGCGGTGTTGCCCGGTTGCTTTTCCATGCCTGCCTCCTAATAAAAACCCCCCGCCACTCAGACTTGGGCGGGGGGGTGCGGCGTCGTAGCGGTACGCTTAGCCTCGAACTCCCCCGAGACCAACAAGTACCACTACAAACGTCGCTTCCATGAACCCAGTCTAAACCGGAAGGGCCAGCCCAGGCAAGCGGCGTATAGATAGGCGGGGGGTACGGGGCGGGGGACAGGTGGAAAAGTGTTATTTTTACTATTCTATAGGTAGAATAAAAAATGATCTGCTGCCTAAGAAAAGCAGCAGAAATAATTTTAGATAACTTTAAGTATATCTATTTATCGAACGTGTTGATAGCTCTTATCAAGCTCACTGAAGACCTTATCAACCAAATAACGTCCGTCGCCACCTGAACCTGCAACACTACCTGCAACATTAACAACATTCCCATTTTGTAAGGCAGTAAATGTAACGCGAACCGGAGCATTCGCACCGAATAATTGTAAACCAAGTACTGGCTTGGCGACACATGTGACACCGTTGTTCGAAATAGCGTCAACTGTATAATAGTTGTACATTCTACTAGGTTGCACTTGAGTACATACCTGTGAAATAGCAGCAATAATATCGGAACTTTGACCGACATATTTGACAGGGGGTACTCCAGCCAGGGCAACCGCAAAGTCAGCTGAGTAGCTTATCTAGGTAATTCGTGTCCAGCGCAGCCTTGAATCTTTTGGTTTCC
>JAGLBK010000044.1:5980-15261 GCA_018260275.1 Deinococcus sp. | reverse complement strand
GGAGAAAAACGCCTTCGATGCCCGCGCCCAGAGCCAGTACGGCAGCCGCCTTCAGCAGCTCGAAGAGCGCCTCGAAGAGATGGAGGAAGACCTGGCCCCCCTGCGTGAGCGCCAGCGCGAACTGACCGAAAAGGCCAGTGGCCTGCGCGAGCAGCACCGTACCGGGCGCCCCGGCCTGGCTGAACTGGAAGGAGCCGACGAAAAGCGCATCGAGGACCTGCGTGCCCAGGGTGAGAACTCGCGCACCGAACGCGCCGAACTGGTCGGCGGCCTCGACAGCCGCACCGTCAAGGAGTACGACCAGATTCGCAAGGCGAAAAAGGGCCTGGGCCTGGCCGAGGTCAAGGCGGGGCGCTGCTCGGCCTGCAACGTGATGCTGCCCGTCAACATTCAGCAGAAGGTCGCCCTCGGGAATATCCCACCCGTGAAATGCCCCAGCTGCGGGCGGTTCCTCATTCGTCTGGATATGTAAAAACAGTCTCCGATCAAGGGACAGAACATAAACATTCCGTCCCAGTGGGCCTCTGGCTGAGAGCAGCTAGGGGCCTATCTTGTATCTTGTTTGACCTGCATACCAGACGTTGTATGTCAAGCCGTTGTGCCCCCCGGGGCCCGGTGGTAAAGTCAACTACCGAAAAGGACAGCCGTTCAAGGGTCGCGTCCTCGTAGCTTTTTCGTCAGTTCGTTCCAGCCCTGTTCCGTCTTTTGAAAAGATGGAAGGCTTTTTATGGCCGCCCTCAGTCCAAGGAGTTTGTATGACCACCACGACCCGCACCGACAAGACCGCCCAGCACTTCGACGAGAACGCCCAGCACATCGCCAAGCGCCAGTACCTGCAACCCAGCGACGGCGACATCAGCGGCATGTTCTGGCGGATTGCCGACTGGGTGGCGAGTGCCGAGGCCCCCGAAACGCGGCTGAAGTGGGCACAGGAATATTACGACCTGATGGCCGAGAAGAAGTTCTGCCCCGGCGGGCGCGTGCTGGCGGGCGCGGGAACGCAGCATGGGAACGTGCTGAACTGCCTTCAGGGCGACACGCTGGTGGAAACCCGTGACGGTCAGGCCCGGATTGCTGACCTGCGCGGCGAGGTAGAGGTGCTCTCGGCGGGCGGGGTGTACCGCAAGGCCACCTTCGGCAGCTACGGACGGCAGGAGCTTTACCGCGTGCTGCTCAGCAACGGCGAAACCCTGGAAGCCACCGCTGGGCACCAGTGGCCGGTGGGCCGCCTGATGCGCGGGCAGTACCGCAAGCTGACCACGCTGGAACTGCCGGGCCACGACCTTCCGGTGATTGCCACCGGCCTGCGCCCCGAACGCAACGCCGACTTCGACGCGGGGGTTCAGCACGGCGTGGTATACGGCGACGGCTCCAAGAACACCAACGGTCATACCCACCACGTCCAGCTGTTTGGGCAAAAGCGGGCGCTGGCGCAACACTTTGATGGACACCGGGTTCACGACGCCGTGTACAGCGGGCGCGAGGTCACGGTAGCGCAGGGGATGCGCGGCGAACTGAAGGCGCTGCCCGACGAATTTGCCAGCGACAGCTACTGGTACGGCTTTTTCTGCGGGCTGCTGGCAACTGATGGCGGGGTAGATGATCGGGGCAGCGCGGCAATTTACCAGTCGGACGCGGAGGAACTGAATCGCCTGGCCGCCAGGCTGGGCCGCTTCGGGGTCAAGGCGGCGAGCATCAACCTGTTTCGGCAGGCCGATGGCGGTTACGGCGGCAAACCGGCCTTTGCCCTGCGCCTCATCAAGCAAACACTATTGGCCGATGACTTTTTGCGTGAAGACCAGCGCAACCGTTTTGTCGCCTCCAGCGCAGGCCAGACCCGGCCCCGCAACGCCAGCCTGCGCGTGGTGGCGGTAGAGCCGACGGGCCGCAGTGAGGAAGTCTTTTGTTGCGACGAACCTCAGACGCATACCTTCGTGATTGCAGGTGGCATCCTGACCGGAAATTGCTTCGTGCAAGGGGCCACGGAGCACGCCCCCAGCAGCTTCGAGGGCGTGATGGAAGTTGCCAAGAAGCTGGCCCTGGTGACCAAAGTGGGCGGCGGCAACGGTGTGAACCTCGACGTTTACACCCCCCGCGCCAAGAGTAGCCGCAGCGACAACGGCGTGCGTGGCTGGGTCTATATGAGCGCCACTCACGCCGACGTGCAGGACTTTATCGAGGGCCTGATGCGCCCACCTACCCAGCCCGATGGCGAGAAACAGCCGGTAGCGGTGCGAAACTGGACACGGGTGGTCTACGGGCAGGCCATTTCGCCCGAACTGGTCGCCAGTGCGCGGGCCAACGGCGTGCAGATTGTGCGAACCCTGCCCGAAGGCGTGCAGACCGTACCGGACGATATGGGCGGAATTGTGGACGCGGCGCGGCTGGTGGCCGAAACCGCCAAACTGGGCGTGGAACCCCGCCTCGACCTGTCGCAGATGCGCGAGGAAGGCGCACCCATCAAGGGTTCAGGCGGCACCAGCAGCGGGCCGGTCAGCTTTTTGCTGGAAATCTTCGACAACTTTCTGGAGTGGGCCAACCGGGGGGCCGAGCAGAGTGGGCCGATCAACACGCTGCGCTATGTGTACGCACCCGTGTTGCGAGTTGTAAGGCAGGGCGGGACGAGGCGCGGCGCTGGGATGGCGACCATCTCCATCGCGCACCCCGACGTGCTGGACTTCCTGACCGCCAAAGACCTTGACCGCGAGGCCGCCGAGGGCGATATTTCTACCTTCAACATCTCTATTCTGGTCGATACCAGGTTCTGGGACACCCTGCAAGCGGGCGGCCTGTGGCCCATTGACGCGCAGGACGTGCCCGGCAAGTATTACCTCGCGCCGCAGACGGGCGAATACGGCGGCAATAGCCCCGAACTGCCTGACCGCGCCGAGGACGGGGCCAAAGGCGTACCCGTGTACGGCGGCGCGATTCCGGCCCAGTGGCTGTGGGATCAGATTGCCCAGCACGCCTGGAGCACTGGCGAACCGGGACTTATCTTTAATGACCGGGTGAATGAATATAGTGCGCTGAAGAACTTAGGAAAACGCTACGAGATAAGAAGTACGAACCCTTGCGGAGAAATCCCACTCACTATTGGAGAACCATGCGATTTAGGCGCAATCAATCTGGCCGCTTATGTAGAAAACAGCAACTTTAACTATCAACTGTTTCGCCAGGATGTCAGAACCTGCGTCCGCTTCCTCGACGATGTACTCGATGTAAACGTGTTCGCCCTAGAAGACAACCGGGTGGCCTCGCAGGATTTGCGCCGCCTGGGCCTGGGCGTAATGGGGCTGGCCGACGCCCTGATCAAGATGGGCCTGCGCTACGACAACGAGGCCGGACGCAAGGCGATTTACGACATCATGAGTGCGCTGCGTGAAGAAGCCGTGGCCGAGAGCGAGCGCTTAGGCCAGGAGCGCGGGATTTACGCTGTGTACGAGCGCAATGAGGGCAAGATTCCACACGAACCGCGCCGCAACGTGGCCGTGCTGACGGTAGCCCCCACCGGAACCACCTCCATGCTGATGGGCGTGAGCAGCGGCATCGAACCCGTGTTCAGCCCCTTCATCTGGCGCAAAATCGGCAGCGAGTACCGTGCCCTGCTGGCCCCGCTGTTCGTGGAACTGCTGGAAAGCTACCCCGCTCCTAAAGGTATGGAAAAAGACGGCGGCTGGGACTGGGACAAGGTGACAGAAGCCGTCTCCGAGAACCACGGCAGCGTGATGGGCCTCAGCTTTATTCCCGAACCCATTCAGCAGGTGTTCGTGTGCGCCCACGACATCAGCCCCGTCGACCATGTGCGAATGCAGGGCACCGTGCAGCGGGCCTTCGACGATGGCGGCCAGCACGCAGCCAACAGCCTGTCCAAGACCATCAACCTGCCCAACAGCGCCACCATTCAGGACGTGCAGGACGCCTACGCCGAGGCGTATAAGACGGGCTGCAAGGGCATTACCGTCTACCGCGACGGCTCGCGCCAGTTCCAGGTGCTGAGCACCAGCAAGAAGAAGGCCAAAACGGAAGAGGCCCAGGAAACCCCAGCCAGTGAATCCGTCTCCCCGCAGGCCCCTGCCGTCCCGGCCCCAGGCAGCGCCCGCCCACAGTACGAGCGCCCGGCCCGCCTGAGCGGCATCACCGACATGGTCAAGTTGACCGACCCGACCAGCGGCCACCGCCGCAGCTTTCTGGTCACGGTCAACCAGCTGGGCGGCAAGCCTGTAGAGGTGATGGTCATCTCGGGCCGCGCGGGCGACGAGGCCAACGCTGACTCCGAGGCGCTGGGCCGCGTGGTGAGCATTGCCCTCCAGCACGGCGTTCCGGCGCAGGCGCTGGTGCATACGCTACGGGGCATCAACGGCGGGCTGTACGGCAGCTACAACGGTCGGCTGGTGGGCAGCAAGGCCGACCTGATCGCGGTGGCGCTCGACACCTTCCAGAAGGACATGGAAGACGCCGCGCAGTTGCCCCCGCTGGCCGGAGGCAGTGGCGAGAGCAGAGCCGTAGCCGCCGAGCCAGCCGCCCACGGCGTCAGCACCGATGGCATGCAAAAGGAAAAATGCCCCGTGTGCGAGGCGCGGGCGGTCATCCGCGAGGAAGGCTGCCTGAAGTGCCAGGCGTGCGGCTACAGCAAGTGCGGGTGAGTGGAATTGGAATCTCCAGAAAAAATAGGCGAGTTGTTTAATTGGTTGCTAACTCTCGGAAAAGAAGTAGAATGGATTGAACATAAGCATAATAATCATGATCCCGAAATGATTGGGGAATATATATCCGCTCTTTCTAATGCGGCAGCTCATGCAGGTAAGCCTTTCGCGTTTATAATTTGGGGGCTAAATGATGGGAATCTTTCCCTCCTCGGAACTAATTTTGATCCTGACAAAGAAAAATTTGGGAATGAGAATCTTGAAAACTGGCTAATTCGCAAATGTAATCCACGTCCTCAAATAAAGTTCTATCTCCATACGTATGATGGAATGAGATTTGTGATTTTAAGAATACCCGCCTCACGCGGAATTCCCACTTCATTCAATAATGAGGAATTTATCCGAATTGGGTCTTATAAACAAAAACTAAAAGATTATCCTGAATGGGAAAAGAAGCTATGGGACGTTCTGCTACAAAAATCTTTTGAGACTGATATAGCTCTTAGTCATCTTAGAGTTGATGAAGTTATTAGATTACTAGACGTAGATAATTATTTTACTCTTCTTGGCGAAAGTATAAGTATGAATACAGACTTTATTATTAAAAGATTCTGTGCCGAGGGATTTACTATTGAAAATTCTGGAAAATATGACATCACAAATTATGGTGCTCTATTGTTGGCACGAGACTTATCCCTATTCAACCGAATAGGTAGGAAGAAGCTTCGCATAATATTCTATCGAGGAACAGGAAAATACGAAACAATTAAGGAAAAGATTATAGAATCCGGATACGCGGTCAGTTTCCAGTCTATTATTGAATATCTGAATGATCAGTTGCCTCGTAATGAGGAGATCAATCGTGCAGCAAGAGTAAGCGTTCCTCTATACCCAGAACTTTCCGTACGTGAGTTGATTGCAAACGCTTTAATT
Organism: Deinococcus sp.; assembly: GCA_018260275.1. Classification (GTDB taxonomy): domain Bacteria; phylum Deinococcota; class Deinococci; order Deinococcales; family Deinococcaceae; genus Deinococcus. The sequence goes on along the minus strand of JAGLBK010000044.1, from coordinate 9,685 downwards.
CATCAGGATTTTAGTATTATAGGATCGGGTCCTATGGTAGAGGTATATCTAAACCGTATTGAAGTTTCTAATCCGGGGACCCCGTTAATAGAAATTGACCGACTAATTGATCAACCTCCCCGCTCAAGAAACGAAAAGGTAGCCGCTTTTATGCGTAGGATAAACTACTGCGAAGAACGTGGTAGTGGCATAGATAAAATTATAAATCAAGCAGAAATTTATCAATTGCCCCCTCCAGATTTCCGCCTAGCTGGTGATAATATGATTGCCGTGTTATTCGCTCCTCGCGTTCTAAATCAAATGGATCAGTCGGAAAAGATACGAGCATGTTATCAGCATGCTTGTCTTAGATATGTAAGTGGAGAAAAAGCTACCAATACATCTGTCCGTGAAAGATTTGGTATTAGTGATCAAAACTATCCAACTGCATCGAAAATCATTTCTGATTCCTTAAAATCAGGAGTTATTAAGGTCTATGATGAACACGCGCCAAGAAACCAACGCGGCTATGTCCCCTTTTGGGCGTAGGAGTAGTAGTGGCGATGTAGTCGGACATGAGAAATTGATGAGTTTGACTCCTATCTATGCGTTTTGGTCGACTAAAATCCATTGTCAAGAGTTGTAGGCTCTATGTAGTTAATGCTTAGATGGCGACTTGATGAGCAGACTTTTCTTTCCTGCAATTAAGCAGGAAAAAACCCCGTGGGCTAGGTGAGGGCCGTGGCTCAGGAGCAAGAGGCTGCCTAAAATGTCAGGCCTACGGCTACAGCAAGTGCGGGTAAGCTTCTGCGGCGGCTGTCAATAAATTAGCCATCAGTAAATCAACTGAGCAGCCCAGGCACAACGTCTGGGCTGTCTCCTTTACCCCAGCCCCTTCTCCATCTCCGCCGCCGGTACAGGCCGCGCCAGCAAAAAGCCCTGCACCTGGTCGCAGCCCAGTTCGGTCAGCACGTCCAGTTGTTCCTCGTGTTCGATGCCCTCGGCCACCACCACCATATTCATGTTGTGGGCCAGATTGATCATCATGTCCATCAGCAGCTTGGCGCGGGAAAACTGTGTGGCGTGGCGCGACAGGTCTTCCATAAAGACGCGGTCCAATTTCAGGTAGTCCAGGTGCAGCTTTTGCAGGCTGCCCAGGCTGCTGAAGCCTGCCCCGAAGTCGTCCAGGGCCAACTTGACCCCCAGGGCCTGCAACTCGCTGACGGTCAGGCTGGCGCGGCGCTCGTCGGTGTGGACCATGCTTTCGGTCAATTCCAGAATCAGTTCCGGTCCTTGCAGGCCGTGGGCACGCAGGGCCGCCCCGACCACGGCCACAAAATCCGGCTGCTCGAATTGCAGCGCCGAGACGTTCACCGACATCTTCAGGCCGCGCCCGCCGAAGTCCCATTCCTGCGCCTGTCGGCAGGCCTCGTGCAGCACCCACTGGCCGATTTCGATAATCAGCCGGTTTTCCTCGGCTAGCCGGATAAACTGGTCGGGCGGCACCAGCCCCAGCTCGGGGTGCTGCCAGCGCACCAGGGCCTCGACCCCGGTCAGCTGGCGCGCAGGCACGCTGTACTGCGCCTGATAGTACAGACGGAGTTGGCGCTGTGGCACGGCATTTTGCAGGTCATACAGCAAGTTGGCGCGGCGACGCTCCTGGTAGCGCATCTGCGAATCGAAGCGCAGCGCCTGATTGCGCCCACGGGCCTTGGCCTGATTCAGGGCCAGATCGGTATCGCGGAACAGTTCTTCCAGTGTCCGGGCGTCGCGGGGATAGGTCGCCCCTCCCAGCGAGGCGGTAAGCCGCACCAACTGACCCCGCAGCTCGAACGGCTCGCGCAGGCCGTCAAGCAGGCGGGTCATGACCGGTTCGAGGTCGCTTTCCTGCCCCAGATAGTTCAACATGACCACGAACTCGTCGGACCCCAGACGCCCGACCAGGTCGCCGGGGCGCAGCATAGCCTGAATGCGCCGCGCCACCTCGACCAGCACACTGTCGCCTACCGCGTGACCGAAGCGTTCGTTCAGCGCCTTCATATAATCCAGGCCGATAAAGACGAAGCCCAGAAACTCGCCGTCAACCAGCAGTTCCAGCCGCCGCTGCGCCCGCATCTGAAAATGCGAACGGTTGGCGACGCCCGTCAGCAGATCGAAGGCCGAGATCATGGCGAGTTCGGATTTCGCCTGCCGCAAATTCTGCATCAGCGCATTGAGTTCGCCACTCCAGGGATAGAACTGCTGCGCCGAGCGCCCCGACCAGTCGACCTGCGCCTGCCGGGCCAGGGCCTGGGCACGGCGGGTCGCTTCCTCGGCGTAAATGGCCTGCCGACCCTCCGTGAACAGTGCAAAGTGTTGCCGGGCCAGCACGGTGTTGCCCTGGGCCTCATACAACCGGGCCAGTGCCTCGTGCGCCTGCCACTCCTGGTCGCGGTAGTCCAGGTCGCGGCTGAGTTGCAGGGATTCCTGCAGGGCAGCCTCGGCCCGTGGCAGGTCGCGCAGCATCAGGTGGGCCTGACCCGCGGCCAGCAGTAAACCCACCTGCGCTTCCGGGTCCTCGGCGCGGATGGCAATCGGCAGCGCAGTTTCGGCGCTGATCAGGGCCATGCGTGCCCGCCCCAGGTGAAGCAGCAACCGGCTCAGGGTCGTGCGGGCGGCGCACTCGTAGCGCACCAAGCCGCGCTCACGCGGAAAGGCCACGGCTTCGTCGGCCAGATCGAAAGCTGGCCCAAGCTGGCGCAACTTGAAATGATCTTCCAGCAGGCTGCCCAGCGTATCGGAAATCTGTACCGAGCTGCCACAGGCCCGCGCCTTTTCCAGCGCCTGCTCGTGCAGTGACGTGGCAACTTCGTAATCGCCCAGCGCTACATAGATCATGGCAATATTCGACAGGGCGCGGCAGCTGCCTTCCTGGTCGAGCAGTTCATTGCTCAGGCGCAGGCTGTCGAGCAGGTAGACCATCGCCTGCTCCAGCTGTCCCATGCGCTGGTAGGCCAGCCCCATACTATTTAGTGCACGCGTTTCCTGCAGCGGCAGGCGAACCTCGCGACAGATGCCCAGCGCTGCTTCCGCCAGTTGCAACATGTCGGAGTAACGCGCCTGAAAAAAAGCGCAGGCGGCCAGCATGATCAGTGCCTGGGCCTCCTGCGCCCGCGCCCCGATGCGGCGGGCCACTTCCAGCAATTCCTCGACTTCGGGCTGGCTCCGCAGAGGCTCGGCCATCATGATAGATTGCAGGCGCGTCAACTGCCCGCCCAGTTCCGCAGCGGTTGGGAGGTCGGTTGTTCCCATAGTCCTCAGTGTAACCTCCCGGTCACCGGAGGTCAGCCGACCCGGCTAGCGGTGCGCCTCGCGGCGAAGTCCACAACAACCCGGTCACGGCAGCCAGGTCGCGCCAGGCCGCTTCAGCGTTTAGGCATACTGAGGCCCAGGCCCGCCAGAAAGCTGCCGACGATGCTCAGGCCGGTCATGATCATGATGTTGTTGACCGGGTTGGGACCTTCGTTACTCTTGTTGGCGTACGCCACCGCGTGAAGCTGGTTGATCGAGATGACATTCATGCCGAGGTACACCAGGCTGGCGATCACCACGATCAGACCGATGAGAAAGAGGGCGCGGGACAGAATCTGCATAACCGCATAGTAGAGCCTCGCCTCAGGCGGCTGCGCTGCAAAGGTAAGGAAAACCTTGATGTTCGCCCCTGTCGCTCAGCACTGCCAGCTCAGC
>JAGLBK010000044.1:0-5881 GCA_018260275.1 Deinococcus sp. | reverse complement strand
CGCTCAGCACTGCCAGCTCAGCTCTGCCAGCCCAGGCCCGCCAGTTCAGTCCTGCCAGCTCAGGCCACGCACCGTGGTCGGAATGCGCCAGAATTCGGTGCTGACGGTCATGTAAAGCGTGTGGCCGTCCGGCCCGCCGAAACACAGGTTGGCACAGGTGGCGGGCAGCAGAATGCGCCCCAGTTCGGTCTGTCCGTCCGGCGAAAGCACGTGTACGCCGTCCCCGGCACTGCTCCAGATGCGCCCAGCGGCGTCGATCCGCAGGCCGTCGGTCTTGCCGGGGCTGAGTTCAAAATGCACGCCCTCGCTCCCGGCCTGACCGTCCGGTGTGACCCTGTAGCGGTAGACCTTGCTCTCGCCAGTGTCGGCCAGCAGCAGCGTGTCGGCGCTGGCGAACGCGAGGCCGTTGGGCTTGGTGCGGTCGCGGATGGGCGCGGTCAGGGTGCCGTCGGGCGCCAGCCGGAAGACCCAGCGTCCGGGCAGTTCCATGCTGCCGCCGTAGCCTTCCTCGGGCTTGTCGATGCCGTAGGTCGGGTCCGAAAACCACAGGCTGCCGTCAGGATGCAGGCAGATGTCGTTGGGGCTGTTCAGTTTCTTGCCCTCGAAGTGGTCGGCCAGCATGGTCCACTCGCCGCCCGTCTCCTGCCGTAGAATGCCGCGCCGCCCGTGCGAACAGGCGACCAGGCGGCCCTGGGCGTCCAGACAGTGCCCGTTCTGGTGGTCGCTGCGTTCCAGTTCCACTTCCAGCACCCCAGCGTCGGTGTAACGCCAGGTCTTATTGCTCCGCACATCGCTGAAAATCACCGCCTGGCGGCTGGGCACGTAGCAGGGGCCTTCGGTCCAGACGAAGCCGTCGCCCAGTTGTTCGGGCGTTGCCCCGGCGGGAAACAGGTCGAGGAATTCCGGGTGGGTCGCTTGCAGGGCGGGGACAGACTGGGTCATACCGCCCATGCTGCGCCCCGCAGATCAGGCGGGCATGAGACAGGACTTCATGAGGCTGGACTTGAGCGGCTCCACCGGCCCTCTTCGCGCCGAATGGTCACCACTTCCGTGTTCCTGATGCGCTCACGGTACGGAATGGGGTAGTCCGGCTGCACCTCCAGCGGAATGGAGAACAGGTCGACCAGCAGTGTGCGAATGGCAATCGAGTGACTGAAGGCGATGACGCGCCCGTCGGGCAGTTCGTCGGCCCAGGCCCGCATCCGGGCGGCCACGTCGCCCAGGCGGTCGCCGCCCGGAATGTGGTGCCGCCATGGGTCGAGCTGCCAGTGGTTGAACGCTGGGTGCGCCTGCATCTGGGGCACGGTCAGGCCCTCGTACTCGCCGAAGTTGAATTCGCGCAGGCGGGGGTCGGTGTGCAGCGGCTGCCCCGGCAACGCAATTCGGGCGGTCTGCACGGCCCGTTGCAGGTCGCTGGAATACACGGCGTCGAAGAGTTCGCCGCGCAGCACCTCGGCCAGGGCGCGGGCCTGCTGCTCGCCCAGTGGCCCCAGCGGCACGTCGGTCCAGCCCTGCCAGCGCCCGCCCTCGTTCCAGGCGGTGGCCCCGTAACGCACCAGCGAAAGCGTCAGCATCAGGGGCGACCCCCCGAGTCGGCGTCGGCGGCATCCTGATCGTCTCCCACGAGCAGCGGCTCGACCGGGCGGGGCCGACCGTTCTCGTCCAGCGCCACATAAACGAACAGCCCACTGGTCGCCAGTTGCTGCTCACCGGACGCCATGTCTTCCCGGTACACGTCCACCTGCACCGTCATGCTGCTGCGCCCCACCCGGATCACGCGGGCGTCGAGCGCCACGGCGTCGCCCACCCGGATCGGCAGGTGAAAGTCCACTGCGTCGCTGCGGGCCGTGACCACGCTGCCCCGCGCGTGCCGCACCGCCGCCACACTGCCTGCCTTGTCCATCAGGGCCAGCACCCAGCCCCCGAACGCCGTGCCGTGATAGTTGGTGTCCTTGGGAAACACCAGTTCCAGCATCCGGGCGCGGCTGCGCGGGGCGGGCGTCAGGGCGGCGGGCTGCTTCTTCTCGGTCATCGCTCAGAATTATGCCCCGTGACTTTGCCGCATACCGTCATCCACGGCCCTGGTTATAAGATGTCTTGTCTATACAAATTTAGAAGTGTCTGTAACTCCGGAGCAGGTATTAGACGCAGCCCAAATCTCTCAGGACCGCCCAAAATGTACCTGCACGTCAATTCTTTACCTGCACGTCACAAATTTTTGCGCTCCCCCGGCCAGAGAGGGCTGTCATTCCGCCTCTGGACAGGCCGTGAACGGAGGCTCACAGGAAAAGATGTTCATTGACACGGAAGATTTGAACATGTCAGGATGACGACAACGACAACAATATGCACGACAACGGCGAGCCGCGTTCTGCTGCCCCGCCGTGGAGGCTCCTACTATGAAACGATTCCTGAAACTGTCCGCCCTGCTTTCCCTGATGGTCAGCCCCGCCCTCGCCGACAAGGTGGTCAGCATCGGCTACTCCGGCCCCCTGTCGGGCGGCGCGGCGTCTTACGGCAAGAATGTCCAGAACGGTCTGGATATGGCGATCAACGACATCAACAAGGCGGGCGGCATCAAGGTCGGTGGCGAGAAGGTCACCTTCAAGCTAGTGCCGCTCGACGACCGTTACCTGCCCAACGAAACCGCGACCAACGTCAAGCGCCTGACCGGACAGGGCGTCAAATTCATCGTGGTTTCGCACGCCGGGGGCATTCTGACGGTGCAGCCCATGACCACCCGCGACCCCAACTTCCTGCTGATGGCCTACAGCAGCGACCCGCAGATTTTGAACAACAACAACCCCCTGACCTTCATGTTGCCCCCGCGCTTCGACAACTACGGGCCGCCCTTCGTGTCGGTGCAGATGAAGGCGTTCGGTAAGAAGCTGGGCATGGTGGGCACCTCAACCGCCTACGGCAAGCAGTGGGCCGAGATGATCACGAACGAATGGAAAAAGCAGGGCGGCAGCGTGGGCAGCAACAACGCGGTCGACTACGGCACCACGGTCGATTTCAGCTCGGCGGTGACCAAGGCGCTGGCCGAGAAGCCCGACGTGATGTTCGTCGGCGGCCCCAGTCAGCCCACCGCCCTGGTCATCAAGGCGGCGCGTGAACAGGGCTTCAAGGGCGGGTTCATCGTGATGGATCAGGCCAAGTTCGAGGAAATGGAAACGGCCATTCCCAAGGCGTACCTCAACGGCAGCGTGGGCGTGCTGCCCACCCGCGACGCCCCTGGCACCCAGCTGTTTGTGACCAGATACCAGGGGCTGTACAGGAAGCTGCCCACCAGCGAGGCCGGGCTGCCCTACGCCGGGGTGAATATGCTGGCGAAGGCGATGGAACTCGCCGGAAACGTGGAGGATCCCGAGAAGGTCCGCGCTCAGCTGGTCGCCGCCGCCAAGGCGCTGCCCCAGAGCAAGACCGTGTTGAAGATCAACGGCGTGACGGCCCAGGGCCACATGGACACCGAAGCCCTGGCAGCCACCTACAAGGACGGCAAGGTCAACAAGCTGCGCTACATCCCCACCCTCAAATAAAGCCCCGCTGATTCCGAGCCGCCAGGTCGAGCAACCGGCCCACTGGCGGCTTGTTTCTCGCCCTGATTGACCCCCACTGGCTGATTGCCCCCACTGGACTCACCCCCCTGGAGAACCCGACTTGACCACTTTCTTGCAACAACTCGTCAACGCGCTGGCACTGGGCGGCGTGTACGCCCTGGTCGCGCTGGGCCTGACGCTGGTCTACGGCGTGATGCGCGTGCCCAACTTCGCGCACGGCGGGCTGTACATGCTGGGCGCGTACTTCGCCTACGCCTCGCTGACCTCGCTGCACGTGGGCTACTTTCCGGCTCTGATCATCTCGGCCCTCGTGGTGGCGTTGCTTGCGGCCCTGCTGGAGCGCATCATCTTCTATCCGCTACGCAACGCGCCGCACGTGCAGCCGATGATCGCGGCCATCGGGGTGCTGTTTTTCATCGAGGCCGCCGTGCAAAAAATCTGGGGGCCGGACTTCAAGCAGATCGCCGAGCCTATGCCGGGCATCCTGAACCTGGGCAGCGTGACCATCACCTGGCAGCGCGTGCTGGTGATCGCGGCGAGCCTGGTCGCCATGCTGGGGCTGAACTTTTTCCTCAAGCGCACGCTGACCGGTTCGACCATCGAGGCCATGAGCCAGAACCGTGAGGGTGCACGGCTGGTCGGGATCAATACCAACCGGGTCGGCATGCTGACCTTCGCCATCTCGGGGGCGCTGGCCGCAGTGGCCGCCTGCCTGATCGCGCCGATCAACTCGGTCACTCCCAGCATGGGCGAAGTGATGAACCTCAAAGTGTTCGCCATCATCATCCTGGGCGGCATGGGCAGCGTGCCGGGAGCCATCGTGGGCGGCTTTCTGCTGGCCTTCGCCGAGGTCTTCGGGGGCTACTACATCAGTTTGGACTTTGCCGACGTGATCGGGTTCGCCATGCTGGTGCTGGTGCTGGCGATCCGGCCCCAGGGCCTGTTCAAGAGGGGGACATGATGCCGGGAGCTGCCAAAAAACTGGCCTGGGGCTGGCCGATTCTGTTCGTGCTGGCCGCGCTGGTGCCGCTGCTGCACCCGTCGAGCTACATGCTGGATATCGGCGTGAACGTGATGATCTGGGCCATCGTCGCCTACGGGCTGAACGTGATTCTGGGCTACACCGGCCTGCTTTCGCTGGCGCACGCCGGGTTTTTTGGAATTGGGGCGTATACGGTGGGCATTTTGACCCTCAAGGCGGGCTGGAATTTCTGGCTGGCGTGGCCCGCCGGGGTGCTGCTGTGCGCCCTGCTGGGCTATCTGCTGGGACTGGTGGCCTTCAGAACCAAGGGCGACGCTTTCTCGATCTTCACGCTGGGCGTGGGCGTCATCATTCAGCTGGTCATCAACAAGTGGGACAAGCTGACGGGCGGCAACGACGGTCTCAACGGCATCAACCCGCCGCCGGGCCTGGAGGCGCTGTCGAAAATGGTGGGCCTGAAACTCACCGGGGGCTTTTATTATCTGGCGCTGCTGGCCCTGATTCTGACGGTGGTCGTGGTCGCCCGCGCCCGCTTCAGCACCTTCGGGCGCTCGCTGATCGCCATTCGCGGCGGCGAGGACCTGGCCCGCAGCGCCGGAATCGACGTGTACGCCCACAAGCTGCGGGCCATGCTGCTCTCGACGGCCATCGCGGGCTTCGCGGGCGGGCTGTACGCCGCTTACGTGGGCTTCATGGGGTCGGCCATCACCGGGCCGGTCACGACCTTCACGGTGCTGCTGTACCTGCTGGTCGGCGGCCTGGGAACGCTGGTGGGGCCGCTGCTGGGCACGGGCGTAATGTATACGCTCTCGCAGGTGCTCAAGGGACTTCAGGATTACCAGTATCTGGTGTTCGGTCCGCTGCTGGTGCTGCTGGTGATGTTTGCGCCGCAGGGACTGGTCGGATTGTGGGAGCGCCTGAAGCAGCGCGGAGGAAAAAAAGATGCTTGACGTGAGTGGCCTGGGCATCCGCTTCGGCGGCAACCACGCGGTGCGCGACGTGACCGCCAGCATTCCCGCCGGGCAGATCACGGCGATCATCGGCCCCAACGGTGCGGGCAAAAGCACCTTCTTCAACCTGATTTCGGGCTTCTACCAGCCGACTTCCGGCAGCATCACCTTCATGGGCGAGGACATCACGCGCCTCAAGACCCATCAGGTCGTCGGGCGCGGCATCGCCCGTACCTTCCAGACGACCACCATCTACAAGGACCTCAGCGTGCTGGAAAACGCCATGATCGGGCACCGCGTCCGCACCAGGGCCGGGCTGCTCGACGCCCTGCTGCGCACGGGCCGCGAGCGCCAGGACGATGCGGGCAGCCGCGCCGGGGCGATGCAGG
>JAGLBK010000043.1 GCA_018260275.1 Deinococcus sp. | reverse complement strand
TTCTTGCCGTTTTACCCTCGCCCCTTGTGGGAGAGGGAGGGAGCCGCAAAGCGGCGGAAGGGTGAGGGGGCGTGTGATCAACGCAGAATGTGCCTGAATCAACTTAAATCCGTGTGACTTACGGGCGGCAAATGTTCAGTAAATGTTCAGTTCGCTACGCTCTGGCGAATGCTGAAGCAGGGTAAACCGGGGTAAACTGAGGACACGACCATCCACACGCTGTTTCCGGCCCTGCTGGGCTGGGGCCAGCCCCCTTCATGCCAAGGTAAAAGGACTTCCTATGACCCAATCCGCGCATACACCCCAGCTGCTCTGGCAACCCTCTGAAGAATTCATGGCTGGCACCAATCTGCGCCACTACATGGACTGGCTGGCCCAGACCCGTGACTTGCATTTCGGCGACTACCATGCGCTTCAGCAGTGGTCGGCCCAGGAGCTCGGGGCTTTCTGGGGGTCGCTCTGGGAATACTTTGGAATCATGGCTCGCCAGCCTTACGCGGAGGTGCTCGGATCGCGGCAGATGCCAGAGGCGCAGTGGTTTACCGGCTCTACCCTGAACTATGCCGAGCACGTCTTCCGAAATAAGACCGCCGAATTTCCGGCGCTGCTGTATCAGTCCGAACTGGGGCCTTTGCAAAGCCTGAGCTGGGCCGAGCTGGAACGGCAGGTCGCCAGCGTCGCGCAGGCCCTCCGCGAACAGGGCGTTGGCGTGGGTGACCGGGTGGCGGCGTATATGCCCAACATCCCCGAAACACTGGTCGCTTTTCTGGCGGCGGCCAGCCTGGGGGCGGTGTGGTCGAGCTGCTCGCCCGATTTTGGCACGCAGAGTGCGCTGGACCGCTTCCGGCAGATCGAGCCGAAAGTGCTCTTTGCGGTCGATGGCTACCGCTACGGCGGCAAGGAAATCTCGCGCCTGAGCGAGGTTGGGGAACTGGTCGCCGGGTTGCCCAGCCTCGGCCAGCTGGTGCTGGTGCCGCAGCTCGATCCGGCGGTCCGGGTAGCTGGGCAGGCAGTCTGGAGCGACTGGCTCGGGCACGACGCCCCGCTGACCTTTACGCCCGTGCCCTTCGAGCATCCGCTGTGGATTCTGTATTCCAGCGGCACCACCGGGCTGCCCAAAGGCATCGTGCACAGTCAGGGCGGCATCCTGCTCGAACACCTCAAGTCGCTGACCTTGCAGGCCAACGTCAAGCGCGGCGACCGTATGTTCTGGTTCACCACGACGGGCTGGATGATGTGGAATCTGCTGGCTGGCGGCCTGCTGGTCGGCGCGACCGTGGTGCTGTTCGACGGCAACCCGAACTATCCCACCCCCGCGACCCTCTGGCAGCTTGCAGAGGATACCCGACTGACCAGCTTCGGCACCAGCCCGGCATTTCTGGCTGGAACGCGCAAGGCCGGAATCGAACCGGGTCAGCAGTTCGACCTCAGCACGTTGCAAAACGTGGGCGTCACAGGCAGCCCTTTGCCGTCCGACACTGCCGAATGGGTCTATGAGCACGTCAAAAAAGACATTTGGCTCACGTCTTCGAGCGGCGGAACCGATGTCTGCACCGGCTTCGTCGGCGGCTCGGCCTTGGTGCCGGTCTATGCCGGAGAAATTCAGGCCCCGTACCTGGGTGTGGCGGTCAAGGCCCTGAGCGACGATGGGCAGCCGCTCGATCAGGAAGTCGGAGAACTGGTGGTCATGCAGCCGATGCCGTCGATGCCGATCTATTTCTGGAACGATCCCAGTGGCGAGCGTTACCGCAGCAGCTATTTTGATACCTTTCCCGGTCAGTGGCGGCAGGGCGATTTCATCCGCTTCACCGAGCGGGGCAGTTGCGTGATTCAGGGGCGCTCGGACTCGACCCTCAACCGCTTCGGCGTCCGCATGGGCACGGCGGAAATCTACCGCCTGGTCGAAAGCCTCCCCGAAATTCACGAAAGCCTGATCATCGGCGCGGAGCTGGGTGGGGGAGACTATTACATGCCGCTGTTCGTCGTCCTGAGTCCCGGCGCAGTCCTCGACGACGCCCTGAAGGACCGCATCCGCGACCGCATCCGTACTGGCCTCAGTGCCCGGCAACTGCCCGACGACATTTTTGCCGTCCATGACATTCCCCACACCCTGAACGGCAAGAAGCTCGAAGTGCCGATCAAGAAACTGTACATGGGCGTGCCGCTGGAAAAAGCCGCCAACCCCGATGCCACGGCCAATCCGGCGGCCCTGCACGATTTTGTCGCGCTTGCTCAGGCTTATCGCCAGGAGCGCGGCCTCGATCAACCCCGGAGCTAAACTAAACTATGTCGGAGATCCATAAAAATGAGGTCCAGAGCCGTTACGAGCTTGTGCAGGATGGACAGGTCGTTGGTTTTGCTGAGTATCGCGTGGATGGCGACAGCGTGACCCTGCCCCACACTCTGGTCAATGACGGTCATGAGGGTGAGGGTCTGGGCGGGCAGCTGGCAAAATTTGCTTTGGAGAATGTGAAGGCGGCGGGCAAGGCCCTGTTACCGACCTGCCCCTTCATTGCTGGATATATTCGCCGCCATCCCGAATACCGTGCCCTGGTGCCGCAAAACCAGTGGGGCAGATTTGGGCTGTGAGGCTGGTTAAGGTGGGAAAACGCGAATCCTTCATCTCTCCTCTTGTCAATATATAAAACCTACCTTCCTAGATTACCTGAGCTGATTGCCTTCTTTTCTGTAAATATATACAAGAATTCCTTCCCTAAAGGTCAAGCCACTTTTGGAAGGAATTCTCATTAGACTACTCATCCATTGTCGCCTCACTTCTCCTCAGACCTGCGTTTTCTGACCAGTCTTGTCGTGGGATGCAGGGCCGCTCTTCCCCCCAATCCCAGCTGACGCTCAGTGCTCCTGGCTCCCTTCTGAGACAGCATTTCTATCCCTGCTGCGTTGCGTAGTGCATACCAGCCCCGGTATTCCACGTTTGCTTGCTGACATAGTTTCCAGATTCTGGAACGCAACTCCTGATCGTCTTTGAAATTGAAAATCTTTCCTTCCAGCTTGAGCGTCAGCAGAGGCCGTTCACCCTGTTCGTGCCTCCATTTTTCCAGCGTCTCTTTTAGTTGCCCGGATGGCTCGATTGTTCTCTGGCTGACCTGAATACTCTGATCATCACAATCTTCATATTGAAGTCTGATTATTTCTGGACCGGTCAATCCTGCATGTGCTCCTAGCAAAAGCAGGAGTTGATTTTCCAGGTCAGTTTGAGCGAGGAGTCGCTGTATCTCCTCGGGTAGGTAATAAGGCCGTCGCTCATGCGCTGGGTTGATGATTCCGTGCAGATCTTCAAAGGGGTTGACTGTACTCAGTCCTTCTTGCTGTAGCAGCCGGTACAGTTTTCTGTTCTGGGCCAGTCGGTTATTGATCGTGGCTGGGGCAGCATAGGTGTGCTGGAGCCACGCCGCGTAAGCCTGGGCCTGAGCGGAGTCAGCATGGAGCAATGTGCCACCTTCCTGCTCCAGCCAGTTGATGTAGAGCCGCCAGCCACTCAGGATATTGCGTTTTGAGACTGTGGAAACGGGCAGAGAAGAAGCAAGCTGATCCAGCAAAGCAGGGTAATTTTCCTGGTTGAGGAGGAGCTGTAGATGTGTGGTGGAGGAGGGAATTGGGGGCATCTGCTTGGTAGTATATATTAACATTTGCAAATTAGAGTGTTTTTAGCAGGGCAAGAGGGCGGGGCCAGTCGATCCAGCCGGACTATCATGTCGGTATGTCCTCACCCCTGCACCTGCCCTTTTTACTGTGCGCCGCACTATTGCGCGGTCGCCGAGGTGAACTATGGACTCTCTGATGCATACCATCCACACCTGGCAACACACGGCGCTGGTCTGGCTCAGCACCCGTGACCCGCTGTCGGTGGACCTCGTGACCCTGCTGGCAATGACGCTCGAAGGCATGGGAATTCCAGGGATTCCGGGTGAGATTGCCATGCTGGCGCAGGCCGGACTGATCGAGAGTGGCAAACACAGTTACTTACACGCCTCGGTGGTGGGCACCGTCGCCAATTTCCTAGGAAGTCTGCTGGGCTATCAGCTGGCCGCACTGTGGTCCGACCGTTTTCCGGAACGCTGGCGGGCCAGGCTGATGGAAGGAGCAACCCGCCTGTCCGCGTCGCAGCAGGGAGGCTGGCTGGTCCTCCTGTCGCGCAGCTTCGGCGCCCTTCGCACCCCGGTCACCTGGGGGGCAGGAGCCGGGGGCTTTCCTTACGGCGCTTACCTGATCTGGGCGCTCCTGGGAGCCATCGTTCACGTTTTCGTCTGGCAATACATGCTCTGGCAGGGCACCGGCCTCCTGAGCCGCCTGAAACCGCGCGAACTGGTCGCCGTCGGCATCCTCGCCCTGATCGGGGGACTGATCTGGTGGCTCAGAGAACGGGCCGAACGCAACTACAGACAGCTGGCACCGCAGCAGGTGAGCGCCCACACGGATGATCCCGCCGGGCCACCGCAGTCATAGCTTCCAACACTGAACTTTCAGAAGAGTTCCAGCGCTCAGGGCTTATCTGTCTCAGACCCCTCAGTCGTCAGGCCCGTCTGGACGTCGATCTTCTCACGCTGCCGCACCAGCTGATGCTCGTACACGGTGCGCCCCAGATCAAGGAACAGGTACACCTGTGGGTCTTCCGTGCGGTAAAAGACCTGCGTGCCTTCCTTGCGTGAAGCCAGAAAATGTGCCTGATGCAGCACCTTGAGATGCTGACTGATGGTGGCCTGCTCCGCCCCGACCAGACGCTGCAAACTGGTCACCGTCTGCTCACCGCCGCGCAGGGAATCCAGAATGGACAGGCGCACCGGGTGGGCCAGGGCCTTAAAAATATTTGCCTTATAGATGTGAATTTGCTGGTTCATCATGACCGTTACAGTCCTCACCTGCTCCCAGACCTGAGCAGAGCCTAGCACAACAAATTTTTAATGTGACAAAAATGTTAGATGATAATATTAGGCTATTGAAGTATAAGGATTCAGCAGCAGGGGCAGCGCTCCGCTCAGACCTTACGACCCATTTTTTCCCTTCCCCAGGAGGAACCCAGCATGACCGGAATCCAGAGCAAGCCCGAACGCCTCAACGCCATCCTCGTCAACCTCCGCAGCAGCCTTCCCGAACTGCGCGGCGCCCTGGTCGCCACCGCCGACGGTCTGCCCATCGCTCAGTCCTTCTCCGACAACACCGATGCCAACCGCGTCGCCGCCATGGCCGCCACCGCCCTCGGTCTCGGCAAGCGCATCAACGATACCCTCGGCACCGGCAACCTCTCCGAAATGAGCGTCTCCGGTCTCCAGGGCCAGGTCTTCATCTACTCCGTCGGTGCTAAAGGCGTCCTCGCCGTCGTTACCCCCGCTGGCATGAACCTCGGTCTCCTCCACATGGAAGCCCGCGAATCTGCCCAGAACATCGCTAACATTCTCTGATTCTCAGACCCAAAGGAATAAACATGACCAACCATCGTTCAACTCTCGGTGATTACAGCTCCGTCGTCTGCTTCAAGGCCGTCATTACCGGCGTCGAGGATACCCTCGGCCCGGACGGTGCCGCCGTCGTCTTTACCCGTGCTGGCCGCGTCCGTGGTCACAACCTCGCCAAAGAACTGGGCGTCAGCAACACCAACCCTTCCACCGAAGAAATCACCAAGATGCTCGACGGCGCGATCGGCAAGGACGGCACCCGCCTGACCGGTGTCGCCAACGTGACCAAGCAGGGCGACGATTACGTCGTGGACTGTTTCGACACCGTCTGCAGCGCTGGCGAAGAGCAGGGCAGCGACCGCCGCTGCACCTTCACGCTGGGCGCCGTGCAGGGTGCCCTCGAAGAGATCACCGGGCAGACCTTCCTGGCCGAGCAGACCGAGAGCGTGCTGCGCGGCGGCCAGTACGACCGCTTCGTCTTCAGCCCCCTGTAATAACGGGCGGCACAACTGAAGTGCTCGACCACAAAGCCAGGGCTGATGCTCTGGCTTTTTCAACGGTGCCTGCAAACCGGCAGACGGTAGACTGCCCCAATGAAGTCCGCCCGCCGCTTGACTGTCCTCAGCCTCCTGTGCTGGTGCAGCGCCGCTCTGGCCGACGAGCAGCAGGACAATTTACGCGGACTGACCGGACCAGACTTATGTCCGCCGAGCGCCTACGTTTATGTTGACGACAACGAGGATTCAGCGCTGAGCAGCAAACTCGACGAGGCCCTCGACCGGTACGCCACGCTCTACAGCATTCCGTACGGCGACCCCAAAACCTGCACCGTTACCCAGTCGCTGGTCGTCGACACCTTCAAATCCAGCGGCAAATATGTCTACAGCATTAAATTTTTGCTGGAGCTCCGCCGCAGCGTCACCGTTGCCCTGCCTTATCCGTCAGTGGGCAGCGCCACGGCTATTCCCTCGATCCCCGGTCCAGCCGCCCATGCCCGCACTCTGGACGTCAAGTACCTTCAGGTCTGGCACGACCAGGGCTTTGGACTCATCAGTGACAGCAAAAACATCCCAGATGTTTCACTGGAACAACTACGCAACTATTACGAGGCATTTGCTCTGGCCTGGAAAGCGACGCACAGGAAATAGAGCTGTTCGCGTCAAGAGAGGGCCGTTGCTGACCCTCTCCCCCACTGACATTACTCTAAGCTGCTTCAAGTTCAGCGTGCTCAGCTCAAAAATCCAGTCTTCCGCGTGGTCCGCTGAGCTGGGCCAGCCTTTCCGGGGTCCACAGTTCGTAGTGGTACATCGGATACTGGCGCTTGAACCGCCCGACCTTATCCCATACTTCGCGCGACTCGAAGGGAATGACCAGAATCAGGCGGATGACACTGTCTTCGGCGTCATAGATGTAGAAGTCAAAATTGAAACTCTGCTCGTTGCCCTTATCGGAAAAGATCGGGAAGCTGAAGGGCCGGTAACGCCAGGCCTTGCGCTTCTCGGTCAGGATCTGAGCCGCCACCCGGCGCAGGTTGCTTTCGGAAAAGGTCAGTCGCTCACCGTCACGGTCGATAAACACAGTATCGGCGGGCGGCGCGTCGAGCTGCACGCGCTTGAGTTCGGGCATCGCCTTGCGCGGGGGCCTGGGCGGCAGCTTGCGGCCCTCGCCTGTTTTGCTACCACCGGACTTCAGCCCGGCAGAAGTCGAGCGGTTGCCGGTGGCGCGGCCTGTCGTGGCACTGGCACTGCCATAGCGCCGGGCCGTCGTGGAGCCGGAAGCCGGGCTGGAAGGGCGGCGATCACTCTCTTCGGTCCGGTCGACCGGGCGTTCAGAGCGCGGTTCGCGGACCACCTTGGTCGTGTCGCGGGTAATGCCGCCGCGTCCCTGGGCCGTCATCTTCTTCGGAGCGTGGCCGCGTGCCCCTTTAGTGGTGGCCCCTTTGTTGGTCGTGGGTCGTTTAGGGCGCGTCATATGGTCCTAGCATAGCGGCCCGGCACCCACAGGGACCATGACAGAGGGCACATCAGCGCTTTTGCAGCAGGTACGCCTTGGGATAATGACCGCCGCTGTAGACCTGAAACAGTTCGCGGGCGTCCCAGGCAGTCTGTTCGCGCAGCACACCCTCCAGCAGTTTGATCTCGTGGGTGATGACGCACAGGCGGCCACGTTTGCTGGTCAGCCGGTGCATCTCGGTCAGGAAAGCCGGGTAC
This sequence comes from Deinococcus sp., assembly GCA_018260275.1. Lineage (GTDB taxonomy): Bacteria > Deinococcota > Deinococci > Deinococcales > Deinococcaceae > Deinococcus. The sequence goes on along the minus strand of JAGLBK010000043.1, from coordinate 7,668 downwards.
AGCGCGGCGTTGCTGCGGTGAGAGCCCACGGCGTCGCCCCACGGCAGATCGGCCATGACCAGATCGAAGCTGCGCGGCGGCAGGCCCGTTTGCAGGGCGTCGATGCGGGCTACCTCTATTTCCTTGCGGGCCGCTTTCAGGTTGGTGCGGGTACATTCGACGGCACTTTCGCTGATGTCCACGCCCACCATCGCGTCATACGGTCCCATCAAGGCGCGTTCGATCAGCAGAGTGCCGCTGCCGCACATCGGATTAAAAATGCGGTCCTCGTCGCGCTGCCCGGCCAGTTTGTGGGCCGCGTAGGCAATCGTGGCGTTCAGGCCGCCGCTCATATTGCACTCGCGCCACGCCCGCGCCGAAAGGGGCCGGGGCGTCAACCGGGCCAGCACTTCCCAACCGGGGCCGTTTTCCTCGGGACGCAGACGGAGCACTAGCTCGCCCTCTGCCGGGTCGTGGGGCAGCTCCAGCCCCCGCTGAATCTCCTCGGCGAGGCGCTGCATAACCGCCGATTCCTTGCCCGCCGCACTGATGCGGAACGAGCGGTGGCCGCCGTACTCGACCACACCGCGCAGGTAACTCAGCAGTTCACCGAGTTGCTGATTGCCCAGTAGCCCGCGCGGTCGGGGCACGTCCCAGCTGTGAACCCGGTAGACCGCCACCGCTGCGCGCAGCCGGGTCAGGCGTTCGGGGTCGCCGGGATACCAGAAGCGCAGCCCATGAATGTCGCGGGCCAGAGCGACTCCGGCCAGTTCCGTTTCGGCGACCTGTTCCAGCCCGGGCAGCACTTCGAGTTCATAGGGAGAGGCGGGCTGACGGGTACGGTAATCGACCGCGGGACGCGAACTTTTGCGCCCGGAGGTACGGGAAGAGTGAGGGCGCGGCATGACTCGGCAGTATAGCTGTAGACCGGCCCGAGCGCCTAGAGCAGGCCCAGCATCATTTTGTCAGCGCTGTTTCCCCAACACCATTTTCTCAGCGCCGCTTTTTCAGGGGCTTGAACTCGTGGCAGTCGAGCTGCCCGCGCAGGCTGAGGGCTTCCACCACGTCGGTAGGCGGCAATTGACCGTCGATGGCCGTGTCTTTACGAATCGGAACCACGCCTTGCGGAAGTTCCAGATTGCTTTCGCCGCGCAGCCGCATGGTGCGCTCCAGACAGCCCGCCGCGACAAGATTGAGCGTCAGGGGGTAGTCGCGTCCAGCCGTATGCAGCACCACCTGAGACGGCGCGGCGCTATAGCCACTCAGCACACGGTTGGCCCGCGCCTGCCCGGCATTGGCCGCTGTCATGGCCGCCAGCACCGGCAACAGCGCGGCCAGTGCCCAGACCGTCATGGGCCGCGCGGCTCCGGCCCGCAGCAAAAACACCACGAGGATCAACGCCGAGAGCAACGTGAGCAGAAAGAAAAAAGCGGTGCCGATCATGCGGCGTCAGTGTACTGCACCGGACCTAAAGCAGTTTGCAGAATGTTAGTTCGCCCCGGTTACCCCCCTCCCCTTGCTTCGCAAGGCCCTCCCCCGCAAGGGGAGAGGGTCAGAAAAGCAACATCTTTACGCAAAATGCTGTACTTGCTTACTTGCTGGCCCGCTTCTGCGCCTCATCCAGCGCGGCCTGCGGGGTCGCCTGACCGTTGATGGCCTTACGCACCGCGTCCTCGGCGTAGCCACTCCACTCGGCGTACGCGGCCAGACCAGGACGGGGAACAGCGCGGTCCATCTGGGCATGGGCAGCCCTGAGCTGCGGATTCTTGGAATACCAGTCACCCAGCAGCGGCGCGGCGGCGCGGCGCGGCGGCGCGTAGGCCGTGGTCTTGACCCAGTCAGCCAGGCGGGCCGGGTCCATCAGAAATTGCCAGAAAGCCAGGGCTCCGGCCTGTTGCTGCGCCGAGCTGCCTCTGGGCACGACCAGTGCGCCGCCACCTAGCGGCACCGTGCAGGCCCCAGCCTTTTCGCAGGGAAAAGGGGCGATCCCCAGTTGCAGGAAGGGCAGCTTGCGGGCGTCGGTCCAGTTCGCCACGCTGGCCAGCACAAAGACATTCTGTCCCCGCGCAAAGTCGAAGGCCCCCTTGACGGCCTCGTTCAGACCACGCGGCTGGGCCAGCTTCGCCTGAGACATCCGGGCCAGCTGCGTCAGCGCCTCTACCGCTTCGGGGCTGTTGAGGGCGGGTTCATTTCCCCTGACCAGACTGCCCCCGCGCGAAAGCACATTGGCCTCGAAGGTCCAGGCGTCCGGCACCGCGACCAGCGGGCGTTTGCCACCAGCCGCCAGCCGCCTGCTCTGGGCCTCAAGTTCAGTCCAGGTCGCCGGAGCCTGAAGCCCGGCGCGGCGCATCGAGCCCGCGTTATACATCAGCACCGGAACGCTTAAATTCCAGGGAAGTCCAAAGCGTTTGCCGTTCAGGTCGCCCACTTTCCAGGCCGGGCCATAGATGTCCCTGACCAGTTCGGGGCTGAGGCTATCGTCGGCTTTGGACAGGTCAATCAGGTCGCCCTGCGCGGCCATAGGGGCGATCTGGGTCAATTCCAGCTGTGCCAGCGCCGGAGCACTCCCCGCCTTGATCGCGGCCTGGAGGGCAGGCTGAAGATCGCGGTAACTGCCCTTGCTGACCGCCACCACCTCGTATTGAGACTGCGCCTTATTGAACTCGCTGGCATACTGGGCCACTTTGCCCTGAACGCCGTCCATCGCGTGCCAGAACTCTATTTTGATGGGGGCCGCACTGGCCGAGCCAGCCAGCAGTAAGGTCGCGGAGAGCAGGAATGAACGCATCCCTTCAAGTCTAGCCGCGTGGTATGACGCCTGAGTGATCGGGAGGTCAAGCCTTCCTCAGAACACGCGGCAGCCCCCATAGCGTGCCCTGGCATAAGCTACGGACCATGACCGCCCCAGGAACCCGCCCCCCCCAGAACGTTCTGGTCGTGGTCGCCACGGACCCCGAAGCTAAGCGCCTGCGCGATCTTCCAGTCCGGGTAGTGGTCAGCGGGGTAGGAGCGGTAGCGGCGGCCCTCGCCACCTGGCGCACCCTGAGCAGCCAGCCCCCGCAGCAGCCCTTTGAGCTGGTCGTCAGCGCCGGAATCGCCGGGGCCTACCCGGCTAGCGGTCTGGTTCCCGGCGACCTGGCCGTATCGAGCCAGATCATTCAGGCCGATCTGGGAGCCGAGGACGGCCCGCAGTTCCTGAATCTGGCCGCTTTGGGCCTCAGCGTACTGCCCACCCGCGAACAGTTCGGCAGCTTCGGGGTCTGGGAGCACAGCGGCGCACTGGCCCAGCACCTGAACGCCGCCTTTGGCCCGATGCTGACGCTGAACACCGTTACCGGAACCGGCGAACGGGCCGCGCAGCTCGAACAGCGCTTTCCAGGCGCACTGACCGAGGGCATGGAAGGGGCCGGAGTCGCGCACGCCGCACTGCTCGCCGGAATACCAGCGCTGGAAATCCGGGGAATCAGCAATCTGGTCGGACCGCGTGACCGTTCCAGCTGGCGTCTTCCCGAAGCCCTGAGCGCCACTTACCGGGGAGTCGCGGAAGTGTCAGGGTTCCGGCGCACCCTTAGCTTTTGAGCACACCCCACCCCTGAGAGGGGGTACCGAATCGGCGCTACAGGACTGGTTTCAGGACTAAAATTGTTGAGGCGTCCTGTTCGTGTATTTCCTTAAACTTGCCGAATATTTACAGCAAGAACAGATCACCGAACTGACCGGCAGACTTGATGGTCCAGCCGGAGTCGTCCCGGCGACGCCTGCCCCTCCCCGACCAGCTTGCGAGCTGTTCTGCACAGGGGGCTTTCTCCAGATCTTCCGACCTTTACTTTTCCCATTCTCCTCTTTCCCGACTTTCTAGCGTTCCCTGGAGTTGATCTTTTCTGGAAACTTTACGTGTATCGGCCAATTCCCGCCCCAACTCCGTCGCCGGGGCCGTGGCCGCGCTGCTGCGTTCGCACGGACAGGTCGAGGTGCAGGCCATCGGACCGGGGGCCGTCAATCAGGCGGTCAAGGCCCTGGCGATTACGCGCGGCTATCTGAGTGCCGAGCAACTCGACCTCACCGTGCAACCCGCCTTCATCAAGCTCGACGTGGACAACGAAGAACGCACCGCCATCCGGTTTATGGTCTTCAGCTACAAGTTGCAGGCCTGACAGTTACAGGGCTGAAGGCTCTCCCAAGACCTGTTCAAGTCGGCAGGCCCATTTTCTCACCGAATCTGAGTCTGGTACGCTAAGATTTCAGGTGGAGGAAGAGAGTAAACAATGATTTTTGATGCCTACACACCACTGATCCTGCTGGTCTTCGTCGCCTCGCTGCTCATTCAGGGCTACCTGAGCCGCACCTACACCAAGTGGGGCCGGGTCGCCAACCCACGCGGCATGACCGGGGCCGACGTAGCCCGCATGATGCTGGACGCCAATGGGCTGCAAAACGTACCAGTGCAGATGGTGCCGGGCAACCTGAGTGACCACTACGACCCCGGCCAGAAGACCGTGAACCTCTCGGAATCGAACTTCCAGGTGGCGAGTGTCGCGGCGATGGCCGTGGCGGCGCACGAGGTCGGGCATGCCATTCAGGACAAGTCGCATATGCCCGCGCTGGTGCTGCGCGGCAAGATGGCTATGCCCCTGAATCTGGGCATGAACCTGGCCCCGTGGTTGTTCATGGCTGGAATTTTCCTGCACCTGAGCGGCCTGATGTGGGTCGGGGTGTTCTTCTTCGGCTTCGCCATGCTGTTTCACCTGATTACGCTGCCAGTCGAATTCGACGCCAGCCGCCGCCCCCTGGCCTTTCTGAACGAGCGTGGCCTGAGCGGCAGCCCCGAAGCGCAGGGCGGCGCCCGTAACGTGCTGACCGCCGCCGCACTGACCTACGTGGCCGGATTTGCTATGGCCCTCCTGCAATTTATGCAGATGCTGGGCTTTGCCGGACGCAGAGACGACTGATCTCCTACCTCTCCTGACCTGGCCTCCCCTGCGGAGGCTTTTTTTATTGTCCAGCAGCTTCACGGCCTAACCCGGAACATCTACACTGACGCCCATGCCGACCGCCGACGCCGCGCCCGTCTCCCCGAGCATTCTGCGGGCGGCCACCCTGCGAACGCTGAACCCCTCCTCCTCGGTTCAGGCAGCGCTCGACCAGTTGGGGTTCGTGCAGGCCGACCCGATCCGCGCCCCGGCCCGCGCCCAGGACCTCACGCTGATGCAGCGGGTGGCGGGCTACCGGGCGGGCGACCTGGAGCGGCTGTACCCCACGCTGGACGCCGAGGAAGACATGCTGCCCAACTACGGCTTCGTGCCCCGGCGCGTGCAGGCGCTGCTACACCCGCGTGAGGTCGGGGGAACGCGAATAGAGCGCGAGCACCCGGAACTGCTGGACGAGGTGCGGGAACTGCTGGCGGGCCAGACCGAACTGCACCCGCGCGACGTGGCCGCGCAGCTGGGACGCGGGCGCGTGAGCAACGCCTGGGGCGGGCAGTCGAGCGCCACCACACGGGCGCTGGACGCCCTGCACTACCGGGGTGAGGCCCGCGTGACGCGGCGGGTCGGCGGTGTGCGGCTGTATGGCCCGGCCCCGCATCTGGCGGCGCTGCGGCAGTCGCCCCGGCCCGACGAGGAACGGCTGCACGGCGCGGTTCACCTGCTGGCGGCGCTGTACGGCCCGCTTCCCGAGGCCAGCCTGAGCTATCTGGTGTCGCTGTCGCGCTTCGGCTTTCCGCACCTGCACGGGCAATTGCGGGCGGTGTTCAAGCGGGTGGTGCGCGAAGAACTGGCCCAGGCGCAGGTCGGCGGCGTGCGCTACGTATGGCCTGCCGAATGGAATCTTGAGGACGTGGCCCCCAGCAGCAAAGTGCGGATCGTGGGGCCGTTCGACCCGCTGGTGTGGGATCGCCGCCGCTTCGAGCATCTGCACGGTTGGGCTTACCGCTTCGAGGCTTACACGCCGCCCACCAAACGCAAAATGGGCTACTACGCCTTACCCGTGTTTCAGGGCGAACGGGCCATCGGCTGGGCCAATCTGAAGGTGGAAGGCGCGGCCCTGACCAGCGACTTCGGCTTCGTGCCCGGCATCAGGCAGACCAAAAAGCTGCTGCGGGGGCTGGAGCAGGAGACGGAGCGCTACCGCCAGTTCCTGAACCTCCCGGGTACATCCTGAAAATGTTACACATGTCACTCAGCGGCGTATCATACCGGGAATGAGTGAACGCAAGTATTTCGGGACTGACGGTGTCCGGGCCGTCGCTGGGGCCTTTCCGCTGACCGCTGGCTGGGTCATGCAACTGGGGGCCGCCGCTGGAGAGGTGCTGGGGCGCCAGAGTGAGCGTGCCACCGTGGTCATCGGCAAAGATACGCGCCAGAGCGGGGATATGCTGGAAGCGGCGCTGGCGGCGGGCCTGACCAGCCGGGGCGTGAACGTGATTCACCTGGGCGTGCTGCCCACACCGGGCGTGAGTTACCTGACGCGCCACCTTGAGGCCACCGCCGGGATCGTCATCAGCGCGTCGCATAACCCCTACGAGGACAACGGCATCAAGTTCTTCGGCGCAGACGGCCAGAAACTGAACGACGCCACCGAACTGGAGATCGAGCGGGCCATCGACGAGGTGCCCGGCTTTGCCCCGGTGACCGGCGTGCAGATGGGCAGCGTGACCAACTATTCGGAGGCCGAGCGGCTGTACTTTAGCTTCCTGCGCTCCTACGCGCCCGACCTCAGCGGCAAACGTATCGTGCTCGACTGTGCCAACGGCGCGGCCTTCCGCATGGCCCCCAGGGTGTTTCAGGCGGCGGGCGCGGATATTTTCGCCGTGTATACCAACCCCGACGGGCGCAACATCAACCGGGGCTGCGGCAGCACGCACATGGACCACCTGCAACGCATCGTGCGTGAGGGCAGTTACGACCTCGGCGTGGCTTTCGACGGCGACGCCGACCGCGCTCTGTTCGTCGATTCGCGCGGCAACGTGGTGCACGGCGACCATATGCTGCTGCTCAATGCCCGCGCACGCAGCGAACAGGCCGTGGTCACCACCATAATGAGCAACATGGCACTGGAAGTGAAGCTCAAAGACGCCGGAATCCCGCTGGAGCGCACCGCCGTGGGCGACCGTTACGTTCACGAGCGCCTGCACGACAAGCACCTGAACCTGGGCGGCGAGCAGAGCGGTCACGTGCTGTTTCTGGACGTGGCCCCCACTGGCGACGGCATCCTGACCGCGCTGCTGACCCTGAGCAGCATGGTCGAGCTGGGCACCAGCCTGGACGCGCTGTACGACGAGCTGGTGATGTACCCGCAAACCCTGGTGAACGTGCGCGTGGCCGACAAGAAAGCCATCGCCGCCGACCCCGCCGTGCAACAGGCCGTAGCCGACGCCGAGGCGAAACTGGCCGGGCAGGGCCGGATCAACCTGCGCCCCAGCGGCACCGAAAACCTGATCCGCGTCATGGTCGAGGGCCAGGACGCCACGCAGATTCACGAGCTGGCCGCGCAGGTCGCCCGGGTGGTCGAGGAACGCGGCGCGGGCAAGAGCTGAAGCAATACGTAACGACGGGGCCGGAACGATTTTCTCGTGTCCGGCCCTGTCTTGGTTCTGGGTTTGAGCAGCCTAATACGGATTTAAGTTGATTCAGACACATTCTGCGTTGGTCACACGCCCCCTCACCCTTCCGCCGCTTTGCGGCTCCCTCC
>JAGLBK010000433.1:257-500 GCA_018260275.1 Deinococcus sp. | reverse complement strand
GCGAACGTCCGAACAGGCCGAGGTGTGGGCATCACCCCAATGACTGACGCCTAGCACCTCAAAACCGAATTCTTGGCTTGACAGTGATGGGCGACCCAATTGGGCAGCAAAATGGCGGCCCTGATGGGTAGTCTTGTCATTTTCCATAACATGTACGGGAAGAAATTCCTGCAACCATTCCACAGGCAGCGCCGTTTCCAGAATCTTGAGGTCAGGAGGGCTCCCGCCCCAGCGCCGCACAAA
>JAGLBK010000433.1:0-247 GCA_018260275.1 Deinococcus sp. | reverse complement strand
GCCACTCTGACAATTCAACGCCCTGCTCAAGCGTCAGCCCCAGCGCGGTGTACTGAGGGCTAACGCTCGCGTCTTTGCCCGACCAGCCGAACAAATCGGAGTCGGGGTAGAGGTCGCACAGGCAAACGGACGGTGTGTAGAAAAGAGGCGGTACGGATGGGTCTTCCTAGCCTTCCAATATGTGCGGCGCGGTGACGGTGAAACCGAGTGAAATCAGTTCATCATCTATCACCTTTCATCCATCACC
>JAGLBK010000432.1 GCA_018260275.1 Deinococcus sp. | reverse complement strand
CAATTTCAGAACCTGCTCAAATTGACCGTTTGACACCTCTAAAATTTACCAGCTGACTTTCGCAGGAGGTCTATTGACCGCCACGCCAAATACGCCGCTTACACCGCCATTCCCAGCCTGCAAACGTACCTGATTGCCGAGCAGTCCGAGCGCCGCGTGTATGCCTACCAGCGCGAGGGCGAAAGCTGGAAGCTGACCGAGTATGTGGGCGAGGGTGTAATTGGGCTGCCCTGCCTGGGGATGGAGCTGACGCTGGAGCAGATTTATGCGGGTGTGGTGGAGTAAGAGGCGTTCAGCTAACGAGAACCCTTAAGTGCCTTGTTTGCGTAGCGTGTTTGCACTACACTACGGCCATGAGTTTCGACTGGGATGACGCCAATATTGAGCATATTGCCCGGCATGGCGTTGACCCAGAGGAAGCTGAGCAGGGCAACCGCAAAGTCAGCTGAGTAGCTTATCTAGGTAATTCGTGTCCAGCGCAGCCTTGAATCTTTTGGTTTC
>JAGLBK010000431.1 GCA_018260275.1 Deinococcus sp. | reverse complement strand
GCCAGGAACAAATCGCCGCTGGCCTGGATATGTTGCGGGCGCAGGCCTTCGTCTTTCTGGCCGTTGATAAACCACTGGGCCTGGCGCGCCGGCCAACGCTGTTCGTCGAGGCCCAACTCGCGGATCACGCGCTTGACCAGGCGTTGCTGGTCATCGCTGTCGAGGATCTGAAAGGTCTGGCTCAGCCCGGCTTCTTGCCAGTGAGCCCGCAATAAACGGTGTGCCAGCCCGTGGAAGGTGCCGACCCACATGCCGGCCGGGCTGATGCCCATCAATTGCTCGATGCGGTGGCGCATCTCGGCAGCGGCCTTGTTGGTGAAGGTCACCGACAGGATCGAATGCGGGGACGCGTTCTCGACCTGGATCAACCAGGCGATACGGTGCACCAGCACTCGGGTTTTACCGGAGCCAGCACCGGCCAGGACCAACTGACGGCCAACGGGGGCCGCTACGGCCTGGCGTTGGGCATCGTTGAGGGAGTTCAGCAAAAGGGAGAGATCATCGCG
>JAGLBK010000430.1 GCA_018260275.1 Deinococcus sp. | reverse complement strand
GTTGGTCAACCTGTCTGGGTTCATTCGCGTTATATGTAAGGACAAGTCCTCTTTTGCGTACGACTCCGTTAGATTTGGAAACAGGACATATAGTTCTTTGTTGTGACGCCTCCTGTATTCATTGTTCTCTTTTATGGGACCCAGGATTTTTCTCAGAATTTTTCTTTCTTTCACGCTAACTTTTCAAACAGAGACTCTTTTCCTTTAAGTTGAGGTATTCTGACGCGAACAAGGCTTTTGGTCCAATGATCAACTGGGCCAACTTTTTTAAGCTCTCAGGTCATGTGATATGCCATCTCCAACTTATGTGCACAAGCCTATATATAAAGCACGTTTCTCCGAATTGTTTCTTTTTTTTTGGAAAAAAAAATGTTTCCCCCACCAATGCATCTGCCTTACGTAAAATTGTTAGGGAGTTTTTCCTGCAGAAATCTCTTCCCCCCCAAGACAAAAAACGAATCTTTGCTTTTTTTCCTTTTCAGAATGGCAGGAAAAAAAGTTTTCGAAGA